>NZ_JAUBPW010000008.1:0-113503 GCF_036700965.1 Microcoleus sp. Pol8_D6
AACGGGACAATTCGGCATAGTTCACAAAAAACTTATCAAGGCTACTATCTTACCATCATTACTTCTTGGCCACTACCCATTTGGGATGCCACCAGAAGCAGACTCTTGGCTGTACGGAGAGAGTGCAACACCTTTGTGCAAAGATAGCTAACGGTTCTGGTCAGAGGTTGTTGGGATCTCTGCATCTCACCTAAGCAGATTCAGGCAATCCGCTGCACCAGAATGTTATATTTCTTTTGATGCGATCGCCTGAACTACTGCGCCAATGCCCGTGTGATAAATACCTTCTACTACATCACGCTCAAGCTCAATTAGATGCTTAAACTTTAAGCCAGCTAACTCAAGGCTTAAAGATTCTTTAGATTGCATCACATCTACTGAATTTCCGCCACCAGTACCATGCTTCAACTGATCGGGTGTATAAGCCTCAAGCATAAAAACACCGTTTCGCTTTAACGCTGCTTCAACTTTTTTATGAAGTTGTTTTCTTATTGAAGAGGGCAATGGACAAAATATAGATACAATTCCGTCCCATTTATTTTCGCCTAAATCATACTCTGCTAAGTCAGTATGAATAAACTCAACAATCACCCCATTATCTTCGGCCAGCTTTCTGGCCTTATTCAAGCCAACTAAAGAGGCATCTACAGCGGTTACAGAATAACCCTGTTTGGTAAGGAAAACGGCATTCCGCCCTTCTCCTTCGGCTAAGCTCAGAACTTTACCTTTTGGAATACTGCTGACGTTTGCTTCCAAAAATTTGTTCGGGTTTGTGCCATATGCGTACTCTTCGGCACTGTATCTTTCATCCCACATCTGTTTTCTCCAATTGTTGCTGTTGGCACATTTGATCCCAAAAAAATATAGCTATGTATTCCACCGCAGATATGCTGGATAATACCTTTAGCTTCGGTGGATTATCCATCATATCTGTTGGACAATATCCTAGTTTTAAGTAATTAAACAGAAACTTTGCAGGTTAAGTCCGGGTTCTTGGGTGTTATCCATCGCTTCTGATAGTTAATCCTGGAAATCAGGGGTGTTATTTGTCACTTTTGCTGATAATATCCTCTCTATCGGTCTTATCCAGCATTAACCTCATGTCGCAATCTACCGCTCCGATGCAGCTTTACCGCTTGCTTGAGGCGGAGCCTTCGCATAGCAGGAACGAGTGCGATCGCCCCTCGCTGTAGGTTGGGTTGAGTCTGTCACGTCCTTGCTTGTGAATCAGCAGGTAACGCGAAACCAAACAAATGGCGATCGCGCGTCGTGTAGCGATCGCCACGGGTAAGGGTATTCCGCTAGTTCCCTGAGTGGACAAGTCAAATAAAAAGGTTATTCCTCATCACCCGTCTGGCAAGTAATACTTTTAAAATAGGTTGTACACGAACGGCAAAACCACCACCTTGTGGCTTTTGTATCCCATTGCATAGTACCTGTACCTTTCTCTTCTCCTTTAAGAAAGTCCTTTTTGTATGTTAAGGCTCGGTCATATTCTTTATATCGACAAAATCTCTCTGCTCCTATTTTTTCCGCCGCGGGATCTGTCCCATCTTCTCCTTTCAAGACCGTGCCCACTAGAATACCGTCTATCTGAGGCTTGTAAAACACCTTCTTCCCTTCATCGTCTTGAGCAATAGCTACAAAAGTCATCATCACCATCCCAGCTACTGTAGCACTAGAAAATAAAATCCAATTTCTGTTAATCATTTAAGTTCTCTCCTGAGATTTTTTGGCTTTTTCCTTCAAACTTTAATTCTAACATTAAATTAATAGTCCGGACTGTTTTTATATAAACGCCTGAAACCGTCATTCTATCGTTGGCGATGCCTTCGGCTGGCTACCAGGGTAAGAGCGTCTCAATCATGCTTGACAAAAGGAATCCGAAGAATCTAAGATCTTGTCAAGAAAACAATAACTGATAATTTGAATCAGATAATCATTATCCATAGCTGCCCGTTTCATTTTTTGTCGAAGACTACGTTTGTAAGTAGGTTAGCAGTTGAGGGCATTCAGCGCAATACGTCGCAGGAGGGCCAAATTTCGGGGACTGTGGAAAGAGCATTTCCGGCAAGCATCTTCTGCAAAGGTACAATCTAAAGTCCAATGAGCCTGATTTTCAATCCCCCAATGTTTGCGGATGGCTCGACCCAAAAGTTGGGCAATTCTATCTAAAGAAGTTAGATAGAATTGCACTTCCCTCCTTAGTTTTGTTCCAAAGATGACGCACTCGAACAACCATGACCACACTTTTTAATCCCGCCCATAATCGCGGTTGGTAAAGCTAACCAATGACCGTAATTGGCACAGACCAAACTTGACGAATTTCTCGCCGATGATGACCGGACTCAATCCGTTGCTCATCACTGACATCAATCCCGGAAAATTGCTGTGCAGAAGCTGTCTCAAACCATTCTTTAACCTGATGATGGAGAGTCGGATGATTAGCTTTAAGTGTCAGGACATAATTTCCTTTTTTTTCAATAATCTTTTGAGCAATTTCAGTTTGAGTACCCATAGCATCAATAGTAATGATAGAATCAGTGATGTCTAGCAACTCTAATAATGCCGGAATAGCCGTGATATCATTCGATTTATCCTCCACTTTCATCTGTGCCAAAACCAGATGTTGTTCAGAAGACCAAGCAGTAATAACATGGAGTGCCGATTTGCCTTGATTGCGGTCATAAGAACCTCTAATTGTTTTACCATCAATGGGAATAATTTCTCCTCCTGTCTTAGTGACGAGAGTTTCTACCCATCGTCCAAAGCATCGATTCAATGCTTTTGGGTCAATGAACTCAAATACTCGACGAAAAGTGTCATCGGAAGGGATGCCATAAGGTAATACCAAAAACTCTTCTAACCACTTTTTTTTACTAATGCCATAATTCTCGATGTCTTCCCACCCTTGCGCTCCGGCGATGATAGCGAAAATTGTGATCGCTAGGATATCGGTGAGTTGATGTTTCTTAGTTCGCTCGACTCTGGAGTCTTTAATATCTGCAAAATGTGCTATTAAACGGGCGTTGAATATTTTGAATCTTTGCTACTTCCCGGAGCGGTAGTTGAGGAAGAGAGCTTTTTTTGCCAGAGGTAGATTTAATCTCAAAACCCTGAGACATAAAGTGTATTCCTAAATATTTTATTGGGCGGCATTGTTGTCATCTCACTTATTTGACTCATTGTCAACTACAATTTATACCAAATTAGATGAGCTTACCCTGCATTCGTAAGGAAATAATGCTTTGGGGATGATGAATCTCTTCGAGTAAAAGATTATTTCCGGCTTGTACTTTTTTGCTATATTTATGGTAAATCCAACCGCTGAATAATCCACCTAGCGGTAGTAAGGCGATCGCCCATAATAAATGAGATTCTCGCCAATTAGTTGCCCATTCTAAAGATGCGAGGAGAGCGGCGGAACCAAGACCAAAAAGCATACCAACTATACAAGAAATAATGAACCACTTGCTGAGTTGCGGAATGATGGTGAACTGCTCAAATTGAGGGCGACGTTTCATAAGAAATGATTCTTTGGGGTAAAGTTAGGCTCGTTGCGAGCGAGCCAAAATCTGCGTTAATTACCGCCTTGATTATGAACCGCAGAGGGCGCAGAGGACACAGAGAGGGGAGAAGAGTATCAAGGAGATATAAAACCCATATTTCGTATTACTTGTAACTAGATTCCACCAAAATGACAGGAATAGGACTGGTTTCTAAGACGGCTTGAGAAACTGAACCTACTAGCACTTGTTCCCAAGGTTGATCCCCTCGTTTCCCGATCGCAATATATGCCACTTGCCGAGCTTGCGCCACGCGGATAATCTCTTCGGGAACTGTACCAGAAACACTCAGGAACTCATAGCGAATATCTGATAATATTCGTTGTGCTTGTTGTTGTAATTGTAAGTTTGTGCTTTGATCTCCCACATTATCTACATACAAAACAATCACATCCCCATCACTGCGCCGAGCTAAGTCTGCGGCTTTAGTTAAAACATCTGTTGTTAGGGGGGAATCGTCTACTGCGGCGAGAAAAACTCGACGACCGGAAATAGGTACTTTGGTAGCGTCAACTTCGCCTTTTTCTAATAGTTTGGGGGCAAAAGTGGGAATTGCCCAAGCACCCAAGGGAGCTGTTAGTAAAATTGAGAGGGCTGCGATCGCCAAAATCGTCTCGCCACCAGCAATGCCCTGAGCTAGGGGAATTGCCCCAATTGCCGCCTGTACCGTTGCCTTAGCGGAATTTCCTGCTAGCAAAAACAGCCGTTCTTTCCCAGTCCAATTACTACCTAAAGTGGAAAGATACCAACCGAGCGATCGCCCAATCAGAGTCCCGATCGCCAACACCAACAGACCAACCAGCAAGGTATTGCCTAATACATTAAGTTGAATACTGGCTCCCAGCAGCACAAACAAAATAATTTCGGCGATCGTCCACAAACTGTCAAAGCCACCCCGCAATCTTCGTGCTAAAGGCGCATCCAACTCAATCAGGAAAAACCCCGCAGCCATGACAGCTAAATAGCCAGAGAAAACCGGAATATGTTCGGCTGATACTACCAGCCCTAGGGCAAAACCAGCAGCCACTAGGGAGTCCTGAACCGCAGTTTGAGTCCAGTTTTGCTTGACTAATAGTGACACCAAAAGTCTCGCAGCCACCCATCCCAAAAGCACCCCCAAGGTAATTTGGATGATGATTTGAAATGGCAGCAATTGCAGAGGGCTGAGGGTGATTCCTCCCAGCAGGGTAATGGCTGTAGCTTTCCCTTGGGAGAGAAATGCTAGCAGTAGGCTAAACACTAGCAACAGCAATACATCTGACAAGGCACTTCCCGTCAGAATCGCATCGGGAATTCCTTTTTTTACTCCCCAACCTAAACTTTTTAACCGCAGCATTCCGGGAACAATTACTGCTGGAGATTCCGCGCCAATGATGCAGCCTAGCAGTAGCCCCGTCAAAAAATCAAACTGAAGTAACCACATCGCAGCGACAGCAATGGCGATGGCCTCGCAAGCAGCAGGCAGAAAGCCTAATCGCAGCGCCACGGTTCCCTGTTGGGATAGCTTTTCGCGATCGATTCCTAACCCCGCTTTCATCAAAATCACCATCACGGCAATGGTGCGAAGAGAATTCGCAGCGGCCAAAACCTCTGGGCTAATGACATTCCCCAGTTGCGGGCCTAATAAAATGCCCACCAGCACCATACCTACGAGTGCTGGAGCTTTCAGCCGTCGAGCAATCTGCCCGACAAAAAAGCCCATTAATAAAATCCAGATCATACTTTCTAACATCACGCTACCTTGAAGCTGAATGGATAAACGTGACTTGTAGGGGAAAGATCGATCGAGGCATCCGCACCATCCTACCCTTCCGCCACAAGTCGGAACAGTAGGAGCCATCAGCCTTTTAAACGTTATGAAGATTATTAATAACGCAGGGCGGTTTCGGCGAGCTCCATCGCCATCATTACTTTTATAGCACTATTCAAGCTGATAAGCTGTTCGGCATTTAAAAGACGATAGTATGGTGCGTCAGTACAGAAGTGTTTCCCGCATAAGCGCGTAAGTGTTCACTCCTGACGCACCCTACAAGCCTCGTTAGTTGTTTAAATGCTCCACAGCTTATTCCATTTCCGTGCCTCCCGGAATGCCTACCCTTGTTCATAGACTTCGACGGTTTGAACTTATCTTTTTGGGATGGAAACTAGCTCATATCCTGGAAGGAATGCTATAGCATTCCTTCCAGGAGTCTTACAAAGATGTAGGGGTAATGCCTTTCTTTGCCTACCCGGCTCCATGGGGGCAACCACGGGGGGTTTGCCCCTACAAGAATTACACAAATGATGCGAGCGAGGATTGCTATAGGTAATTGAGAACGGTGCAATATCTCAGTTATATTTGATTTTTCCCAAATTTAAATAACCTTCCTTTTCCTAGCTTTTTATCAATTTATAAGGGCGATGGTTTGCCTAATTTCGCTCGATTGCCTCGCAGTATCTGCCACCTTCAATGTGTACAAACTACTAGCATTGTCTACGTACAAAGGCGTACCGTTTGACAAATATTCCAACACCATATCGGTGTCTTTGGCAAACAAACCGCGCCGCGTCCCTACTTTGAGGGTGCGCCGATTTTCTCCCTGAATTAATTGACCGGATTCGGGAGTAAAAACCAGCGTTCCTGTTTCTCCGTAGATGGTAAAAATGTTTTCCGACTGCCAAAAAGTCTCTCCTTTTCCATAAACAGCTTCAGCGACAACCCCATTGGCAAAGCGCAACTGTGCGTTGCACAAACAAGCTTTGTAGAAATCCGGCTGACTGTCCCAAAATTGAGCTTGACAGTTAACGCTTGTTACTTCCCCGAACAAATCGGTAAATCGGTGCAGTCGCGAAATTGCACCAACTAACGGAAAGCCAAAGAGGGAATGTTGATAAGTCCACCGCTGCGGGGCTGGATGTTGAGGAGTCATAGTAATGTAGCGGGCGTAAAAAACTTTACCGATTAAGGGCAAAGATTCTTTGATTGCTTGGTGCAACCCGCCTAACAGTTCGATGTGTTCGATGTGGAGGAGTTTTTGCTTTTGGGTGGCAAGTTCGATCGCCCTTTCTGCTTCAGATACGTCTAAAGATAGAGGATATTCCACCACAACGTGCTTGTCATTTTCGAGCGCTGCCAGGACGATCGCCCCGTGATCCCGATTCACCGTACAGACAATCACCAAATCTAAATCGTCTCTTTCTACCAGCTTGCGCCAGGAAACCGCAGCTTCTGCCCCGAAGCCTTGACAAAATTCTGCGGTTTTCTCCGGGGTGTGGCCCGCAACCGCTACCAAGTGCGATCGCCCATCAGCTTGAATTGTCTCGGCCCTCAACTTAGCGGCAAAACCAGTACCCACAATCCCCACGCGAATTGGAGAATTAACCGAAAAACCAAAGTGAGTATCAATATTAGTCATGGGATTTGAGATTTAAGATTTTAGATAGTTACAGACTTGCGGTGCAGGGCTTTAGGGTTCTGTCGCCCCGATTTTAAGCTGTGGTTGTGGTGCGATTTATTCGATCGAGCCTTTAACACCCAAGCCTTGATGCGATCTAACTATACATTTCAGCGCCTGCTGGGACTTGCCTGGCAGCAAGTCTTGCTGAAATTCGATCAATACACCGCATACCAACAACCCGGTTTTTGTGCTGTAGGGATCAAAATAGGATTTTTCCTAGAAACCCGGTGGTTTAGCGCAAGGCTTGCGGCAACAGTATCACAAGGCTGAACCCAACATAGGTATAAGTAATCAAGATGAAATTAGAAAAAGTTATAACTAATCCCATTCAAATGTTTTGTAAATAAGTGTGTCAACCTCCCTTCTATCCCCTACTATCATAGAGGGAACAAACCTAAGACCCAACCTCAAAGCTAATAGAGCCTTGAAGGTTGCATTAGGAAAAATTATAGATCTTGTTGAATTTTTGAGAGGATTAGTGCATGGCAACTTACAAAGTTACCCTCATCAGCGAAGCCGAAGGAATTAACCAGACCATTGACGTTGATGACGATACTTACATTCTTGATGCTGCTGAAGAAGCAGGACTCGACCTCCCCTACTCTTGCCGCGCTGGAGCTTGCTCCACCTGCGCCGGCAAAATCACCAAAGGCGAAATTGACCAATCCGACCAATCTTTCTTGGACGATGACCAAATCGAGGCCGGATTTGTCCTCACCTGCGTCGCCTATCCCAAGTCTGACTGTACGATCGAAACTCACCAAGAAGAATCGCTCTACTAAGAAAGGACGCTCTGCGTGATACCCTAAGAAACCCGGTTTCTCGTTTCCAGAATTAAGCTGAAATAGCGCAATTATGTTAAGAAACCGGGTTTCTGTGTCTAACATTGCAACAAAGCCGCCAGCAGTCTGTCACTCCTAGCTATGAATTCCTAGCTGTTTGAGCAGATAGCTGACCAAATAATTTTAGATTTTAGATGGCAGATTTTAGATTAACTGTGAAACCAATCTAAAATCCAAAGTCTAAAATCTAAAAGTTTAACGGCTAATATTTAGTCTCGCGTTGCGCGGACTTTGTTTGTGTAGTGGCGATTTAAATTGCCAACTCTTAGGCAGACTTTGATCGACTATTCGCGCCAAAATGTAATGTTATCGCTGAGCGGCACAACTTGAGCGCCGGGAAAATAAAAGCTCAGAATTTGAGATCCATTCCAGCCCAAATTAGCCAAATTGTAAGAACCAGTCTGACTCATTCCCACCCCGTGTCCGAAGCCGCCTCCGACAAAAGCATAACCGTTGAGAGTTTTGTCTGGATTGTAAATTGGTTCGAGGTAAAAAAGCGTGCTAATCGGCGGGTAAAAAGCATTGCGAATCTCGTCTTTGTCGATATCGATCGAGCCCAAGTCAGTTTGAACCTTCATTTTCAAAACTCGACCTGCGGGCGACCTTTCTACCACTTCCACTTGAGTGACAGTTTTAAGATTAGCCAGCGGGTGCTGTTTCTTCTGAAGATACTGTTTAAGAAATCCACCAATCGCCGTCAAAGAAGCTGGTTCGCGCCACCGAAAAGTGTCTTCTTTTTCCTCATTAAACCCTTTTTGCAAACTGATAAAGCGGCGGAAGTTGTTTTCGTCAGACAAACTCTGCTTGGACAAATCCCAGACATTATTAGGGGAATCGACGATCGATCGCAAATATGGACGTTCCGCGCCCTGCCACACATCGTTAAAAGAGGCTGTCACGCCGCCGCTAGACGCGGAATAGAGCGCGTCTACTAGCTGATTTTCGTAAGTTAGCACCAAACCGCTCGTTTGCGCGATCGCCTTATCACTTTGCGGGTAAACCTCGGTCAAACCTTGATAAACTTGGCAGTTAACATCAGCGCACAACTCATAATTATCCACAGCAAAACGGCGCAAATTTCTCAGGGCGTAAGTTCTGGCCAAAATAGTTTGAGCGACAATCGCAGCGTAAGGCGAAAAAGCCCCTATTTCGTGAGGAACAACACCCCGCAAGTAAGTTTCCGTCAGCACTTCATTCACCAAAGTATAAGTGCCGTAAGCATTTTTTTGCAGCCGCAAATTGCCACCATAACGGCGAGTTTGTTGAATTGCTTTTTCGGGTTCAGTAGCTGTCGCCTCGTGGGTAGTTTGTTCCAATACCTCAATCACATTTTTCCCGGCCGTCACATCCAACTCATTGCGATTGAAACGAAAGCCGTTTAAAACCCAAAATGCCTGGGGTATTTGTTTAACAACCTTGGAATCCAAAAAAGCTGTTGTGTTCCCTTGAGCTTGCAAACTTTGCAATAGCCAGCGCCGCACCAAAGGAGAGTTGTAAGTATCTCTTTTCGCCCAAACTTGCCAGCGCAAAGGTTGAGCAATTTCTACTTCTATTCCCTTAGCGCGCCACTGATTGGCGCTGTCTTCCGCACTCTCGAAACTGCGGTGAGAACTTAGTACCACTCGTTCTTCTACTAAGGGCGATTCCAGCGGTTTGGGGGCTATTTCTAACTTGACGCTAGCAGCAGTTTTGGTTTCTATGCCTTGAGGAGTTTTGTAACGCAAAGTTAAGCTGTCGCCCGGTAATGCTTTCAGCGTCAGTTTGTCGGTTGCTTTGGTGCCAAACCGCTGCACTACGCCAATTTTGATCGGTCTATTTTGGGGAGTTTGGGCGTATCCCGCAGCGCTGAAAATGGGCAACAGGCACAATGCGGTGAAAACAGTGCTAGAAACGCAGCTAAACCATTTGTAATTGGGAGTGGGAGGTGCTTGAGCGAACACGGTTATCTGTCTCGCGATAGTTGAAATTGAGGGATTTTTGATTGTACGTTAGCACATTTGGCCGCTGCTATAGGGGAATTGCCGAAGATTAGCTGGTTTGGTTGCCAGAATTCTGTTAAGTCGCTAAGCGCAAATAAACTTTACATCAAGAAATTTTGAGCCATTACCCACCCCACAATCTTATTATGGGTAATTCAAGGAAAGCGAATTTACCTACTTACTTGGTTTTTCCAATATTGGTAAGCCGCATAGGCCAAGGTGGCAGCGCCGGTCACAATGGCCGCTTCATCAACCTCAAATTGCGGGTGATGGAGGGGATAGTTCGGTTTGTCAGTCAGTCCCACTCCTAAGCGAAACATGGTTCCCGGTGCGTGTTCTAAGTACATCGAAAAATCTTCGGCGCCGAGGGAGGGTTCTGGTAAAATTTGGACGCGCGATCGACCTAAAGCTTCTAAAGCCGCACTTTCGACTAATTGCGTGAGTTTTGGGTCGTTTTGGACTCCGGGCACGCCGCGCTTGTAGGTGAGTTCGTACTTAGCGCCGTAAGTCGCGCAGACGCTAGAAACAATTTGTTCGATCCAAGCCGGCAGTTTTTCGTGGGTTTCCGGATGCAGCGATCGCACGGTTCCCAGCAATTTTACTTGATCGGCAATCACGTTCGGCGCTCGTCCGCCGTTAATTTGCCCGATCGTCAAAACCAGTGGTCTCAAAGGATTTTGCGTGCGGCTAATGGCCTGCTGCAAAGTGGTAATTATCTGAGAAGCAATCCAAATTGCGTCGATCGCCTCGTGGGGACGCGCACCGTGGCCGGATTCGCCCATCACAATCAATTCTAGGTCATCTGCTGCCGCTGTCAGTGCCCCGTGGCGGATACCGATGCAACCGCCGGGAATCGTCGGAAAAACGTGCACTCCGAGGATGCCGTCAACATCTTGCATCGCCCCATCTTTAATCATCCATTGAGCACCTTGGGCAATCTCTTCCGCCGGCTGAAACAAGAAGCGGACGTGACCGGGCAGTTTTTCCTCTAGCTGAGACAATATCATTGCTGCGCCTAAACCGACGGTGGTGTGGATGTCGTGGCCACAGGCGTGCATTACTCCCTCGTTGCGGGAGGCAAATTCTAAGTTTGTGCGTTCTTGAATCGGCAAAGCGTCCATATCGGTGCGAATTGCCAGCCACCGGGACTCGCTGCTGTTGCCTTTGATTTCGCCGATGACGCCGGTTTTGCCGATTCCTTCGATGGCGCGGACTCCGCTGGATGCGAGAACTCCGGCTACATAGGCTGCGGTTTGATATTCTTGGCCGCTGAGTTCGGGGTGGGAGTGGATGTGGCGGCGAATTTCGATTAAGCGGGGGGCGAGGGTGGCTGCTAATTCTTGGATGCGGGAAGCATGAATTTTGCTGGGGGAAAGGTAAGATATTTAATCAAATACGGTAGCGCAAGTTTCTGATTTTTTACGGGCGATCGATGCGGGTTAAACGCGGAACAATTGCTGTTGTTTGATGGGAATATTTTTTTATGTCCCGAACAAGTTTTTTTATTAACCGCAGAGAACGCAGAGAACGCAGAGAAAGAGTTAGAGAGAAGTTGTAAGGAAATAAAATTTCGCGTTTTGCAGTCTACAGCGGGTCTGAAGGATTTGTGTAAATAAAAGAAAAATGGTAAGCTGAAACTTAAGAAAAAAAAGGAGGAGACAAGAGTTAGTGGGAGCATCGGGCGATCGCGCTCATGTAGGAAAGAAAAAAAGCAGAAAAAAATGTTAAATAAGTCACCAAAAGATTTGATAGAGTTACAATTAGAAGAGTTGCAAAACTTTATTTTACATACAAAATATATCATGGAGTGGAAAAGAGGGCAAGGGGAAAAGTCAAGAAAGAACGGTAGTCAAATCGAATATTTGACGGTTTTGCGAACTTGAGAACCGCGAATTAAGGTAGTAGTGGAAATAGGAGGCGATGGCGCCTTTCGCTGGACTCCCCTAAAAGATGCTTGAATCGCAGCTTAAACTCAAGTTGAAGGCGATCGCAGCCATTTTAGAGTTGTGATTGTTATTTACGCACTGCTTGCTTGCATAGGCTGCTACATACAAGATATTGAGGTGCGGTTTAAGGTACTTGAGGATCGAGATAGGTAGAATAGCTGCTAAATGTTGAGGGTGTATAAACAATGACTATCCCAAGTTTAAAACTAAAAATTGCTAATAATGATGGGAACCCTTGGTTTCATCCATTGCTGGTGCTAATATGGATAGCCATTGGCACAGTTTTACGCTTTACTAATTTGGCAGATAAGCCACCTTCAACAATTGAGATAGCAACGTTAATTTTTAGTTTGGGAAATAGTTTGCAGACGATACCGCTAGATAGTGCGATCGCGCTTGATACCCTCTTGCAGCCATTACAAGTGAATTCTCAAGCTAATATCACCTCAGTCATCCACAATTTGATGACAGAAAGCACCCATCCTCCAGTTTATTTTGTGCTGGCTCATTTGTGGATGAAACTATTTTCGACCGAGGCGGGTTTAGTTTCTTTATGGGCCGCTAGAGCGCTTCCTGCGATTCTCGGTGTCGCCTCAGTTCCAGCTATGTTTTGCTTTGGTTTTGTAGCATTTCGATCTCGTTTAATAGCTCAAATGGCGGCCGCAATGATGGCGGTTTCTCCCTACGGGATATTTATCGCCCAAGAAGCTCGACACTACACTTTACCAGTTTTATTAATTATCGCTTCTTTGTGCTGTTTGGTAATAGCAACTCGCACTATAAATAATCGTAAAATTTTACCAATTTGGGCAGGATTACTTTGGGTAGTAGTTAACTGTTCAGGGATTGCAACACATTACTTTTTTGTTCTCGTTGTCGCTGCTGAAGGTTTAAGTTTAATAGCTGTTATTTGGATAAAAAAACGGACAGAGCGCCAGGAAAAATTAGAGTTAGATTCGACTCAAGATTTAACCCTCAGTCCTCAATTACTAATTTCCAATTCTCTATTCCGAATCTACACGGTTGCTGCGGGTACGTTGGTGGGATGTTTAGTTTGGCTTCCGGCATTGCGTACAGCTTCTGAAAGTGAAATGACGCGCTGGATTTATGAGGGAAAAAACCCGATTGAATTGCTAGAACCAGCACCCAGAGTTTTAGCGTGGATGGTGACAATGTTGGCATTATTGCCAGTGGAAGGAGTATCTTTACTAGCGATTTTTGCCTCTGGTTTGGCATTGTTAATTTTCATATTTTTTGCTTTGCCAATTTTGATTAGAGGTCTTAAAATTAAGTTAGGAGAATCAGATGGTAGCTTAATTACTCAAGTTTTAGGCGGGTTTATGTTGGGTGCGATCGCCATCTTTTTAGGGATTACCTACATTTTGGGTGCCGATCTAACTTTGGCGGCTCGTTATCAGTTTGTCTACTTTCCCGCTGTTATCATTTTGCTCGCAGTAAGTTTGGCTGTTTGTTGGGAAAATCAATACTTAGAAATAAACAATAAATTAAGTCAATTTTTAAAATTGCCAATTCTAGCGTTAAAAATAGACGGAAGAAAAGCAGTAACAATCATCTTATTAATGGGTTTACTTGGTAGTATGACAGTTGTTTCAAATTTTGGCTTTCAAAAATCCAAACGCCCCGATATTTTAGTTCCCCACATTGTTAAAATACAGTCAGCATCGCCAAAGATTCCTGTTTTAATTGCCACTGTTCGCAAAAGCCACTCAGAAACAAGAGCTATGATGGGGATAGCGTGGGAATTTAAACGTTTATCTAGTTCATCTTTGAGTACAAAGTCTCAACCAAATTATCCTCAATTTCTTTTAGCAAAAAAAGATAGTGATTCTCAAACTGCGACAGATGCACTGCACAAAACTTTAGCTCAAATGCCAAAAATTTTGGATTTGTGGACGATAAATTTTACAGCTTCAGTGGAAGGAAAAGGGCGAAACTGTACGATTGATTCGCAACCTCAACCCAAAATAGCTGGCTATAAATACCGATTTTATCACTGTTTATAATTGTAGAATTGGAGGATTATGACAATTTATTTCTACAGCTTCTATAGCGTTTCTCTGTCTGGTGAGGTACATAAACGATTCCCCTAAATCCTCCTTAATAAGCTATTCGCGAGGTAGAAGTGTCAACCTTAATCCTGTTTCCAATATTGGTAAGCCGTATAGGCCAAGGTGACAGCGCCGGTCACAATGGCCGCTTCATCAACCTCAAATTGCGGGTGATGGAGGGGATAGTTCGGTTTGTCAGTCAGTCCCACTCCTAAGCGAAACATGGTTCCCGGTGCGTGTTCTAAGTACATCGAAAAATCTTCGGCGCCGAGGGAGGGTTCTGGTAAAATTTGGACGCGCGATCGACCTAAAGCTTCTAAAGCCGCACTTTCGACTAATTGCGTGAGTTTTGGGTCGTTTTGGACTCCGGGCACGCCGCGCTTGTAGGTGAGTTCGTACTTAGCGCCGTAAGTCGCGCAGACGCTAGAAACAATTTGTTCGATCCAAGCCGGCAGTTTTTCGTGGGTTTCCGGATGCAGCGATCGCACGGTTCCCAGCAATTTTACTTGATCGGCAATCACGTTCGGCGCTCGTCCGCCGTTAATTTGCCCGATCGTCAAAACCAGTGGTCTCAAAGGATTTTGCGTGCGGCTAATGGCCTGCTGCAAAGTGGTAATTATCTGAGAAGCAATCCAAATTGCGTCGATCGCCTCGTGGGGACGCGCACCGTGGCCGGATTCGCCCATCACAATCAATTCTAGGTCATCTGCTGCCGCTGTCAGTGCCCCGTGGCGGATACCGATGCAACCGCCGGGAATCGTCGGAAAAACGTGCACTCCGAGGATGCCGTCAACATCTTGCATCGCCCCATCTTTAATCATCCATTGAGCACCTTGGGCAATCTCTTCCGCCGGCTGAAACAAGAAGCGGACGTGACCGGGCAGTTTTTCCTCTAGCTGAGACAATATCATTGCTGCGCCTAAACCGACGGTGGTGTGGATGTCGTGGCCACAGGCGTGCATTACTCCCTCGTTGCGGGAGGCAAATTCTAAGTTTGTGCGTTCTTGAATCGGCAAAGCGTCCATATCGGTGCGAATTGCCAGCCACCGGGACTCGCTGCTGTTGCCTTTGATTTCGCCGATGACGCCGGTTTTGCCGATTCCTTCGATGGCGCGGACTCCGCTGGAAGCGAGGACTCCGGCTACGTAGGCGGCCGTTTGATATTCTTGGCCGCTGAGTTCGGGGTGGGAGTGGATGTGGCGGCGAATTTCGATTAAGCGGGGTGCTAGGGTGGCGGCTAATTCTTGGATGCGGGGAAGCATGAATTTACTTGGGGAGTGCGGTACAAGCTGTAGTCAACTAGGTTAACGCAAATGTTTGGGCGTGAACCTACATCAAGCACCATTCTCCAGAACAGACATCCTGCCTGTTCCAGCGGATTAATCGTCTTTGGATTCATTAAACTTGCCTTCCTTCTGCGCTCTTTCGAGTCCTTCTTCTACCAAAAGTAATGCCATTTGGGAAATAGAACGACGCTCAATGCTCGCCAGTTTTTCTAACTTCTCCTTGATTTCGGGCGGCGGGTAAAAGGCAACTCTGGGAGATTTTGCAGGACTCACATTGTTTGGGGGTAGCGTGTTAACGATGTTATTTTAGCTGACTGCAAATTTTTTAGAGTTTTTTTAAGCCAAGGTAGCACACCACAATCTAGTTTAGGCTATAGCAATCTAAACACCCCAAAACCAAACCCCACTCCAACACAAAATCAACGGCCCGACAGGTTGGCAGTTGAGAATGACTCATCAGCGTAGAGATCAAAGGTTAATTGCTGCTGGGTTCATCTTCTGTAGTCTTTTTAGCCAAATAAGCATCTACAGCTTCAGAGACAATCCGACTTACGAGATTGCTGACTGTTCGGTCTTCTTCCTTGGCCCAATCTTCCAAGACGTTGTAGGCGTTTGGAGGAACGTAGCTGGTGACTCGTTTTAGGTTTTTTGCTGGCAAGTTAGGCAACTGGGAATTTACTTCATGCATCGATCGTACTTTCTTTGTACGCCTCTTGCATAGTGACACACGGTGTAATACCGTGTAAATAGTCAAACACAAAACCCCCACCGGTCAGACTCACGATCGTTCGGTGGGGGCTTGAACTCCCATATTTAGGAGGAAACTCTATGATATCACCGCCAAAGTCAGTTCCCGAACTGCTCCGGGAAGAAATTCCTGACGTACCTCAAGGTAAACAACCGATTCGTTTGCTGTTGTGTGGCGCTCCCAAAGCAGTAGACAGCATTGTTAATCTGCTGCACGTTTTAGGTTTTGCAGAAGTTGGGGAATGGAGCCCGCCTCTACCATCGCCGATAGCGGGTGAGGTGATTCGGATTTTAACCCGTTACTGGAAAGAGTAATCTTTGAGGGCGATCGCACGAATTCCAGAAGTGCGATCGTCCATTAACTCACTTCCAAAAGTTGACTCAAAAACTGAATAAAATTTGCCAAAGCCGGAACCTGCTGCTGTGTCTGTTCGCTCACCCAATTATTATCAGCAATACTTGTTGTATTAGTCTTTCCAGGTTTGAGAACACTTACAACAGTAGCAACTAAAGCCTTCCGATCATCAAACGGGCCCCAGTGATTTTTGTGTGCCTCAGACAGTCCATTCAAATAAGCCAGCCCGCAATTCATAACTTCAGGATAGACAACGTTGCCGCACTCGCACAATAAATTATCTAAAACACCTTGCTGCTGATTATCTGGCAAAACATAAATTCCTGTTCGCGGTGGCCCTTGCTGACAAATTCCCGCCTGATTGGGAAATCCAGGAAAATCATTCTGAAACTGCTGATAATATTCTCTAGCAACAGTATCAGGATGCTTCTTGTCAGAATCAGCAACTATTCCAAAGGCTGCAATATCTGTTTTATATTCAGGATGGTTAGCAAAACTTGCTTTAAGATTTCTTCCCAAATTGCTACCCTCCCCAGAATAGATAGCCACAGAAAGAGTCTCGGTCAACAAAATAGAAGGCATATCAAGACGCTTGTATAAGTTTCCCTGTCTGGGATAAGGAGGTATGAAATTGCGCCAAAACGGCTCTAATTTCGATTCTTGTCCGTCAAAAGATTGAAACCCGAGGAACTTCAGCACTTTGCCTACAAATGCTTGATCTTGTGGGCCTTCTACTCCGATGAGTGCGTAACTGCGGTTCACCTGCGAACCTCCTGTCCCAACTCATCCCGAACTATATGGAGTGTTTCTCTATCTAACCGAATAGCTTTAGTTTGTGACTCCCGTTTCTCTAAACGATAAAGAACTAAGTCTGTCTCCGAATCGCTAGCATCCAACATCGCATCAACCGTTTCTAAACTGTGGGTAGTTGCAAATAATTGAACATTCATTTGCTTGCACCACTGCACAATCCAAGCAAATGAACTGCGAAGTGCTTCAGTATGAATTGCTGTTTCTATCTCATCAATTAGCAAAACTCCACCTCTGACTTTTGTCAGCGTTAGAGCAATAAATAGCAAGCGACGTACTCCATCACCAAAAGAACTTAATGGTGCAATTCCCACTTGTTTGTGGTCAATATAGAGACTGCTACGATTGCCGCCATGCGAGAGAATCACTAAATCAATAATTCCTGAATCCATCACTTGCAATAGCTTAATCACTTCCGGCTTAAAACGCTGAAAAATAGCTTCTGAGAGCAAGCCAACTTGTGACTGTTCTATGCGGTGAGAAAAAGGTGTCACAGTATCAACTGACAGCATTGCATCTGAGCGAACTCGCCGATTAGTTAAACGCTCATTTTCCCAAATTTCAAAAAATTCAGATAATTCATTTGGTGAATCCGATATAATAGCTTTTAGCTCTATTTCTGCACCTCGCAGAGTATTATCAAATCCAATATCGTCTGAGGACTGACTTTCGTCATCTTCCGATAATTCCACTCCCTCAATTTCTTGGTAAATTGCCCTCGACTCTCTCACTAAAAACTTACCATTACCAGAAACACGAGTTTCCAGTTGGTAAAAATCCAATTGTTCTTCTTCTTTATTTTGAGGAAACAGCCATTGTAGTGCCTCCAGTCTTGGCTTGCGAGAATATTTGATTTCTCGCCGCCACGATGTGTTCAGCCATTCCAGCGGATCTAAGGGGCGACAATAGGTTGATATCGCCTCTAAAACGCTGGTTTTACCTGAGTTATTCCCACCAACCAATATGTTGATTTGACCCAAGTCCTGCAAGTTCAAATCTCGCAGACCTCGGAACCGATGAATGGTTAAATTGTCAAGGTGTTTCATAATTATGACTTAGGCATTTCAACGTAATTCTGAGATGCTTCCCTTCTCTCAGCATGACACATAGGCTTTGCCTAAGTCCCGATCGCCTTATGACTTGGGCGTATAAGTCGATCGCACTTGCAACTCCTTCAACTGCTTCTCATCCACACCAGACGGCGCATTTGTCAACAAACACCCCGCTTGCTGCGTCTTCGGAAAAGCCATTACGTCCCGAATAGATTCCTCACCAGCTAACAGCATTACCAACCGATCCACACCGTAAGCAATGCCTCCGTGGGGCGGAGTTCCATACTCAAACGCATCCAACAAAAAGCCAAACTTATTGTAAGCTTCCTCAGTCGATAAGCCGATAGCCTCAAACACCTTTTCCTGAACTTCCCGCTGATAAATCCGCAGAGAACCGCCACCGACTTCTGTACCGTTTAACACCAAGTCGTAAGCTTGAGCTCTCGCAGTTTTCAAATCATTAATATCGTCAGGATGTGGCGCAGTAAACGGGTGATGCAATGCTTCCAAACGCTTCTCGTCAGCGTTCCATTCAAACATGGGGAAATCTGTCACCCACAGCAGATTCATCTTGTCTTTGTCAATCAATCCCAATTCGTTACCGACAAACAAACGCAATCTATCCAAAGTCTTATTGACAGTTGCCACATCAGCCGCTGCGAATAACAACAAATAACCTGGTTGCGCGCCCGTGCGATCGAGCAATTGCTGTTTTTGTGCTTCCGTCAAATTATCCTTAATAGCACCGATCGTATCAATTTCGCCATTATCCCGCACCCGAATGTAAGCCAATCCCTTCGCACCGGCGTCGCTGGCTTCCTTAAACAAATCGCCTTTCGGGCCCGGTTTAATCCGCACGTTAGAAATCGCATCATTCCCGCCAGGAATCGGCAAAACTTTCACAATTCCGCCCGCAGCAACCGCCCCGGAAAATACCTTAAATCCCGAATCTTTCATCAAATCGGAAACATCGACTAATTCCATACCGAAGCGAGTATCCGGTTTGTCGCTACCATAGCGATCCATTGCTTCAGCGTAAGTCAAGCGCGGAAAAGGACGAGGCAATTCTACGCCTTTGACACTATGGAAAATATGGCAGACTAAACCTTCATTTAAGGCAATTACTTCTTCCACAGACATGAAACTCATTTCCATGTCCAATTGCGTAAATTCTGGCTGTCTGTCGGCGCGCAAATCTTCATCGCGGAAACAGCGGGCAATTTGATAATATCTGTCAAAACCAGACACCATCAACAATTGTTTGAACAACTGCGGCGACTGCGGCAAAGCATACCATGCACCGGGATTGACGCGGCTGGGAACTAAATAATCTCTCGCACCTTCGGGAGTCGCCCGAGTTAAAATCGGCGTTTCAATTTCCATGAAACCTTCGACATCTTCCAGGTGGCGGCGTATGGCTTTGACAACTTGGTGGCGAAGCTGCAAATTGCGACTCATACGATCGCGCCGCAAGTCCAAATAGCGATATTTCAGCCGCAAATCTTCCCGCACGCTTTCATTTTCCGCCGTCGCCACCTGAAACGGTAACTGTTTGCGAACCGCATTTAACAACTCAATTTCGTCAGCGTAAATTTCCACTTCACCCGTAGGCAATTTCGGGTTGAGGGAATCTGCGGGGCGGCCGGTGACTCGCCCGGTAATTTTAACCACGTATTCGCTGCGTAAAGCCTCAGCCCCGTGATAGGAATCGGGGGTGCGTTCAGGATCGCTGACAATTTGCACGATACCCGATCGATCGCGCACATCCAGAAAAATCACCCCGCCATGATCGCGGCGGCGATCCACCCAGCCGTAAAGGGTGACAGTCTCTCCGATGTGTTCGCTTCGCAGTTCGCCGCAGTAGTAACTTCTCATGGTTGGGGGTTATGGATTAAAAATAAAGCTTTTTGATTATAGCGCTTAGTGTCAAAACCTTTTATGAACAGGCAAGATGCCTGTTCCACAAGAAAATTAAATCTTTGTGGAACAGGCATCTTGCCTGTTCTTTAAAATGGTGTCATATCTGAGTTTAATGCTTCTTGTCAAAAAACGCCGTTAGCGCATTCCATGCAGACTTAGCGGTTTCTGTCAAGCGAGTGTTGATCGACTCAATTTGCTTCACAATAAGGTGCCAATTCTTTTCAGCTTCCGTCTGAATGTGGTCAACAGCTTGTTCGATGCGATCGCGTTCGATCAATTTATTTTGTTCCACCGCTTCTCGCGCTTGTCGCACTGCTTTCAAATAAGCTTCACGACTGATTTCGCCTGCATCTTGCACCTGCGCTTGCGCCCGCGTTTTAATCGCATCTACCACCAGCCAATTTTTCTCAGTTTCTTGTTTAATCAGCCTGACTGCTTCTGTGAATCTCTCGTGGGCGAGATCCTTATTTTCTTCGATCGCCCCGGATGCCTTATTCACAGCTTTTAAATAAGCTTCGCGGGTGAGTTCGCCCGCTGCTTGCACTTCCGCGGTGGCGCGTTTTTTAATTGCTTCAAACAGCGCCGCAGTTTCTGCGATCGCCTCATCAGTTGCGTCGGGCATCTCTTGTTTGACGAGCTCCGTCGTTTCGACAGTTGCCTCTAAAACTGGTTCCTCGGTTACTTTTGGATCTGTCATATCAATCTTCTCCTGTGGTAGTAAACATTTTCAAAAAATCTCACAGTCCCTGGATGCAGACTTTGTAGGTGTAGCGCCAGAAAGAATTGTGGTCTTTTATACAGACTTTGTACGTGTAGCGCCAGAAGGAATTCTGGCATTTAATAAGAACTAGGCAATTCTTGTTCCAGCTTTATCAACTTTTGTATCCGCGCTTACCTAGTTGGAATGACCTCAGTTCTATTACATTATATCTACCAAAGTTGCTCTCGTGTGTAGGATACCGCCAAATTGCAGGTACGGTTTAGCGCACTTAAATTTGTGATAACTCTCTCTACCTAAAAAAACACACACTAATAAACTTGGTTTCTCAACACAATAAAACAGGCAAATTTAAGAGTTTCAATTTTCCAACTGCCAATCTTCGCTTTCGTCGGTATATAACAAGTGGTGACATCTTTGAGCGTGCAGTAAAGATTGAGGAAATTCGTACTTAGATAAGAGGTTCTCTTCGAGTGCAACTTTCATTTGATTGGCGCAGATATGTGGAGGCACTTTGCCCATTCCCGTACCCATGCCGGGAATAGCGATAGTTTCAATGATATGTTTGACTGGCGTTCCATCTGGGACTGAGCCAAATTTTACGATAGTCAAAATAGCGCGGGTTGCTAGATAAACATTTACTGTTTCTCTTAAAACTGTGGGAACGCGCATAATTGGTGCCGCGATTAAATAGGGAATTTCAGCATGATCTGTATCTACAACTTCTGCCATTCCTACTAATAGTTCCCCGTGATGTCGAGCCTGAATTAGTTTTTGCAAGCGTTCAAGAACCTGCCCTCCAAAATATTCCGAAATTTCTAACTCTAAGCCGTCGTCCATGAAACCAAAACTATTCCCCGGACTCACAATAGCATCGCATTTCACATCAAATATTGAACCGTGATGTATCTTTACATTTTCCATACTGCCGCAAGTGCTTTCCCACGCTCTAACTAAACCATCGTCTAAGGTAGCCAGCACAATTTGCATAAATACTCTCTCTTAATTTTAATTGCGAACAGCCAGAGCGATCGCCAATTTAATCCTACAATACTTTACATAAGTCGGCTGAATTTTAAATTCAGCTCGATTTCAACTACCAAATGTTCAATAGCTACGACATTTTTTGATCGCACACACCATTAACCTAATACAGAGAGAGCTTTTAACCCGGTTGCTACCCTGTCAGGTTTAGGTGTGATGATGTGTACTGCATCGTGTTTTCCGGCCCAGGGGCTAAAGTCTGCAAGCTGTTTCCCTCTCTTGTTTTCAGTTTACTCTTTCTCGGTTGAACTCACGTTTAATAAATAATGCTTATGGCGCTCCAATATCCTTGTTCTCAAAAGAACGGTTGAGGATTTAAACAGCGTTTGGTGCGTTTATGCTCGTACATGAGTTTGTCAGCCTTTGCCAGCAATTGTTCTAATAAAAATTCATTGTTTAAATCCCCAAACTCCACACCAAGACTTATTGATATATAAGCTCGCTCGGACTGTTGATTAAAGCGATCTATATTTTCTTGCAGCCGAGAATGGAAATTAGTAGATGAATCACCCGAAAAGTTAGGAATAAATAAAGCAAATTCATCTCCTCCCAGTCGAGCCACAATATCCGCCTCACGAAAGGTTTGCTTCAATATTTGAGCTGCGTCAACGATTACTCTGTCTCCCATTTCGTGTCCTAAAGTGTCGTTAATCTTTTTTAAACCATCTAAGTCAGCGAACAAAATAAAATAGGGTGTTTGCGTGCGTCGAGCAATTTTTAGTTGTTGATCTGCTAGTAAAAAGAAGCCTCGTCGGTTATATAATCCAGTTAATTCATCGGTTACAGATAGCTGTCTTACTTCTGCTTCTGCCCTCAGACGTTCCTGGATTTCGTGTTCTAAACGTTGATTTTGTTCTATAAGTTGTTGGCGTTGCTGTTGGATGAGTAATTGATTTTTTACTCGCATCAGCACTTCCTGCTCTTGAAAGGGTTTGGTAATATAGTCTACACCACCCAGTTCAAAGGCTCGTACCTTGTTTTCCAGTCGTTCGAGCGCGCTGATAAAAATAACAGGTATCTGAGAACTCGTTTCCGATGCTTTTAACTTTTGGCAGACTTCGTACCCATTCATCTCCGGCATATTAATGTCAAGTAAAATCAGACTCGGTGGGTCGCGCTGAACACCTTGGAGTGCCATTCTGCCGTTGAGCGCTTTACGCACAATATAGCCCTGTGACTCTAGAATTTTGGCTAACAAGCGCAGATTGTCTGGGGTATCATCGACGATGAGAATATTCGTTTGGGCCACAAGTTTGAATAAAGCTGTCATGGTCTTATTCCTAAATCTGGGTGAGAGTTGCGATCGCTTCAAGCTGAAAGTTATCCACCAAAGATGTCATCGCCGCGATGAAATCTTGTTTCTCCTTGGGAATTTGAGCAATAAGTTCATAAAGCTTATTATCACTAAGATCTAGTGCTGCTTCATGAACTTCTGCAATCCACTTGGTTGGCATGGTTTTCAAGTCGGGAGTAAATATCTTGGGTGGGGAAGCTGATGAGTCTGGCCCAACTTTTTCGGCGTAGCAGTACCGGACGCCCAAGTGATGAGCTATTTTGTTGAAAAGTGTGTCTTCAGTAAACGGCTTGGCAATGTAGTCATCGCAACCGACTTGCAGGCTGGCGAGACGATCGTCTTCAAAAGCATAGGCAGTGAGGGCAATGATGCGTGTAATTTGTCTTTTGTCCTGTGACATTTGCCCTGAGTTATCTGCTGATGACTCATGAGTCATGACTAATGACTGTTGTGTTCGAATCTGTCTCGTGGCTTCATAACCATCCATGACAGGCATTTGAATGTCCATCAAAATCAGGTCAGGGTGCCATCTTTGCCAACGAGCGATCGCCTCTACCCCATTTTCCACCGCACACACATCAAACCCAACTGATTCCAGCAGTGTTACCAGCAGTTGCCGATTTTCTGGAACGTCTTCTACTACTAGAATTCGGTAGAGAGGTTGCCCAGGTTCGATCCCGATAATCCGATCGCTAATTTCAGGTTCCTCTAAATCAAGCGACTCTGGTAGTTCCAAAACAACTTGGCAGGTAAAAGTCGAGCCTAGATTCAGGGTGCTTCGCACGGTGATATCGCCTCCCATCAGACGCGCAAACTGACGACTGATAGACAGTCCTAAACCTGTTCCTCGATCGTGACGACCGCGATTGGTTTGCATGAAAGCGTCAAAAATTGATTCTAAATCTGAGGGAGAAATGCCAGCTCCGGTATCCTCAACTTCGAGACACAGGGTAATAGTTGGTTTAATATCGGGTGGATGAGTAGCGCGATCGCAATTTGTACCGGATGGCATATCCTCTGATGAAAAAGCTCGTCCGCGCAGCACGATCGTTCCTGTTGTTGTAAATTTGATCGCATTCCCCAGCAGATTAATCAAGATTTGGCGAAGTTTTGCTTGATCGCCACAGACATAACGCGGGACAGTAGCATCCCACTCGCTGCTCAGATGTAACCCTTTCTCAGGCGCTTTGATGGTGAACATCTCGTTAATAGAACCCAGCAGTCGATGCAGATTAAAACAGCTTTTACTCAGTATCAATTGCCCTGCTTCAATCCTAGACATTTGTAAAACATCGTCGATCAATGTCAGCAGGTGTTCTCCACTACGGGTAATGATCCCTAAATGCTCTTGAAATTCTTCTGGGATATAGGGGCTGCGGTTCATAAGCTGGGTAAATCCCAGAATCGCGTTGAGTGGCGTTCTGAGCTCGTGGCTCATGTTGGCAAGGAACTGGCTTTTGGCACGGTTGGCTATAGCTGCCCTTTCTGCAGCGTGTTCTAGGGCAGCTTGCGAAAATTCTAACACCGCCAGCATGAGGATATGTCTCATTTCGGCAGCAGCTTCTAACTCTGCAATCTGCCACGGATAAGACATCTGGCGCACTGTCTCTTGCCACAGTTCAAAGGATTTGCGGGGACACAGGTGCATTTTTCCAATTTCGTCGATCGACACAGCATCCTGTGGATTACCTGCCCAGTTTATGGTTTGAATTTGTTCGGGTCGGAACCAAAGGATATGGTATGACTTTTGTATGGCGTAGCATAAGAAGATTGAGATTGCTAAAACACCGCTAGCTCGCTCTTTGAATTGCTTCGCTTGGGGATACAACTGAGACAAAGAAGCTGTTGCAAACACTCGTTCTTTGTTCTGTTCTAGCAACCATTGCAGGAGTTCGTCAACCTCAGCTTCAGATGGTGTTTGACCCACCAATGTGAGACGACCATCGAGAATAATTGCCGCTCCCTGAGCATGAACTAAATCTAGCAATTGAGAAGCATTTTCGGTCAATACCTGTTCGATAAAATTAGAATCTCGCCGGAATGCCTGCTGAAGTTGATCCTGAATTGTTTTCGCTTGCGATCGATAAACGTTCAATTCTCGCTCTTGCTGATGCACCAGTTCTATCGAGGCAAATTGTCCTAAAAATTCACAGGTTTTGCGAGTTTCGTAATCTACCAATCGCGGGCTGTAATGGTGACAGGCAATTAATCCCCAGAGACGCCGATCGTCAATTAACGAAATCGTCAGTGTCCCAGCAACTCCCATATTCTGCAAATATTCAATGTGGTAGGGAGATACTCCCCTTAACACACAAGCACTTAGATCCTGGGGTGTATCGCTTACGGGATGGTTGGTAGGAATTAGGCGGGCCGGAGTGTAATTGATATTGGGAATTTGGCGTATCCAATTGCGGTAAAACAATTTGCGGGCGGGTACGGGAATATCGATCGCCGGGTAATGCAACCCCAGGTAGCTTTCTAGATAGCTTTCTTTCTCTTCCGCAATCACCACCCCATGGTCATCGGCTTCAAAGCGATAAATCATCACGCGATCGAACCCGGTCATGGCTTTTACTTCTTTAGCAATGGTTTGAGCTAAATCCGAAATATCGATCGCACTGCGAAAGTTGAGGATAACTGTTTGCAGACGCTGATAAAAATCTATTGAATGATTATTTTCAATAGTCAATTGGGGTTCTAGCTCCAGAATCAACTCATCTGGTAGTTGATGCAGTGTGCTTCTAAATGTTTGAATTTTGCCGTCTTTTAGAGGTATTTTTAGATCGAAAGTATTATGAATGTTGAGTTCTTCTTGATTTAGATGCCTGACAATTTCTTGTACTTGCTCGTACCCCAATAAATTTGGCAATGGCTGACCTAGCAATTCTAGGGCAGAAATGCCAAAAAACTGTTCTACATTTTCGCTAGCTTGTAAAATATTGAGGCTGTTTCCTTGCATCAATAAAACGATTCCGTGGGGCTGAATATGACCGGGAGCATACACGGATTCTTCACTGCATTCCTCTAAACTTGTTAAAGTTAAAGGAGTGATTTGGGAAAATTTGGTAATTTTATGAGGCATTTTAGAGCAGTAATTTTCAATAAAAATTAAGGAGGTTTTGGTCAAGAATTACGAATAACTAGATTGTATTCTTGTTGGCTGTTCCTAATTCCCTAGTCCTAATCAAACGTTTAACTGCACAACAGCTTATAAATCCAATGGAGGAATTCCACTTGGGAAATTACCGTGAATTAGATTAATGATTTTCTCAAATTGATACTGGTTGGCGAGTTCCGTCAGATGAGTACCGAATTGAGCGAGTTCTGAGGAAAGTTGAGCTACCAGTTCAATTATCGCAACATCATCCCCACATAAAGCAGCATCTTCCAACTGAACCACCCATACTTTTGGTAATGTTGCCAAAAGCATTGGATCGAGGGAATCTGAAACGGAAGAGGCAACAGAACAGAGGTAAAAAGGAAAACAATCTGTTCCCCGTTCCCCTTTTTCTGTTTCCTCTTCCTGATATACATACTCTAAGCCTAGGTATTCCGCCATCTTAAGAAATAGGGTCTGTTCCCGGAACGGCTTGCTGATGTAGTCGTTGCAGCCAGCAGCCAAGGCGAGGGCGCGATCGCTCTGGGAAGCCTGGGCCGTAAGTGCAATAATGATACTGTTCTGTCCGTCTTCCATTGCCCGAATTTGCTTCGTAGCCTCGTATCCATCTAACACGGGCATCCGAATGTCCATCCAGGTTAGGTCTGGTTGCCATTGTTGCCAAATCTGCACAGCTTGCTGTCCGTTGGTAGCTTCTTTTACCTCTAATCCTAATTGTGTCAGTAATCTGACCATTAGCAAGCGATTTTCTGCTTGATCGTCAACCACCAAAATGCGATGATCCCCTTGACCGGGAGCCAGCCCCATCACGAGGCGATTATTCTCTTCGGGTGTAACATTAACTCCACTGATGGGGCTGACGGGAAGGGTAAAGGTGAAGGTACTCCCCTGTCCCACAGTGCTGCTGACAGAAATTTTTCCGCCCATGAGTTCCAACAATTTGCGGCTAATGGTGAGACCTAGCCCCGTACCGCCGGTCGATCGCTTCCCAGCTTGAGCTTGCACAAACGCATCGAAGATAGTATTGAGTTCGACCGGTGCAATGCCTAAACCTGTGTCAGCAACTACAAACTGGAGAATCGGCCGAGTTGTGCTTAATGCCACTGTACCGGAAGCCTCAATGCTGACTTGCAAAGTAATGCTTCCCCGATCGGTAAATTTGATGGCATTACTCAGCAGATTCAGCAAAACCTGGCGCAGTTTTTGAGCATCGACAAGCATAAATTGGGGAACTTCTGGCGCAATCTCGAAACAAAGGTCAAGTCCTTTAGAACTTGCTCGTTCCGCCAACATATTTCGCAGGGAATGCAGCAGCGCAATTAAGTCCAATCCGCTTTGTTCAACTGTGCAGTGTCCCGATTCAATTTTCGAGAGATCCAGCACATCGTTAATCAAACTCAAGAGGTGATCTCCACTCCGTCGAATTGTTTGCAGGTCTTGTTTTTGGTTGGGAGTTAGGGAGGGGTCATGGGTCATCACTTGGGCAAATCCTAGAATTACGTTGAGAGGAGTGCGTAATTCGTGGCTCATATTGGCTAGGAAGGTACTTTTTGCCAAGTTCGCTGCTTCTGCTGCTTCCATGGCGTGCTGCAGTGCCAGTTCTTTTTGTTTGCGATCGCTGATGTCTTTGTGCGTTCCAATCATCCGTAAAGGCTTACCATCTTCATCGTAGGCAACGACTTTCCCGTAGTTAGCGATCCACTTCCACTCACCTGACTTGCAACGCACACGATAGTCAAAGGCATATTTGAGAGAGCTATCTTGCAAGTTACTATTGAGAGCCTCAAAAACCCATAATTTATCATCAGGGTGAATCATCTGTTCCCAGACGTTCACATCAATCACCAACTCACCGGGCTTGTAGCCCAGCATCTCCTGGTAGTAGGAATTAATGTAAATTTCTCCAGTTTCAATTTTCCAATCCCATAGTCCATCTCCAGAGGCTTCTAGTGCCAGCATTAAGCGTTCCTCACTGCGTTGTAAAGCGGTTTCCGCTCGATGTTGTCGTGTCACATCGATCGCCACACCACCTACTAGCATTTGCCCAGGTAAGTCGGGGATGAGAAATTTGTAAACCAGAAACTCACCCAGGGTTCCATCTCGACGGCACGCAATCTCAATCGTTTCAATTAGCCGGTTGGTTTGAGCAACCGTTTGGATATTGTCTAGAAATTGTTGAGCGATGGCGACGGGGTAAAGTTCAAAAATGGATTTTCCAATCACATCGTCAGTGGGTAACTCCAAGGTATTGAGATAAGTCTGGCTGGCATAGAGCATTACACCATTTTCATCGGTAATCCAGGCAGGGGCAGGGCTGTGATTCATGAAGGCTTGGAAGCGAGTTTCACTCTCTCTGAGTGCCTGTTCTGCTTGTTGGCGTTCGGCTTCGTGGCGTTTGCGATCGCTAATATCCCGGCAGATACAGAAGTTCATCATCTCATCTTGTAATTCCACCCGGTTCCAGCTAATTTCCACGTCATATACAGAACCATCCTTACGGCGATGTCGCGTCTCAAACAGCGGAATAACCTCCTCTCTCTGGAGCATAAGTTGTAGTTCTTCCCTCGTCCATTCAGCATCCCAATCAAACACACTCAGATTCAGGGTTTCTTCTAGGGTGTAGCCCAGCATTTGAGCAAAACTGGGACTAGCTTCGACAACTTTTCCGATCCAATCCATGACAACAACACCGTCCAGGGAAGTGTTGAAGAAGGTTTTACTCCGCAGGAGTTCCTGTTCTAGTGCAAGTTCGGCTTTTTTGCGATCGCTAATATCTTTCATGAAGCAGTAATGCCCCATAAATTGGTGCTGTTCGTCGTAAGTTGAAATCATCACCAATTGCTTATAAAAAACCGAACCGTCTTTACGGACCCCTCTAGTTTCAACTTCAACTCTGCCCTCTTGCACCATCAGCCCATAGGCTGCAACCAGTTTTTCCAACTCATCGGGATCTACGGTTTTTTCCCAGGACATCCCGATCATGTCTTCTGGCTGATAGCCTGTCATGTCAGCATAAGCTTTATTCACATAGAGGTAACGTCCTTGAGTGTCTATTTTGGAAATGCCGGACACCGCATTTTGCATCACCTCACTCATTTCTTTACGCTCGGCTTCTGCGTGTTTGCGATCGGTGATATCTTCTGAAAAACAAAGTAGGTACTGGGGCTGATGCTGCTCGTCGTAAATGGGAATCTTCATTGTATGCAGCCAACGTTGACCCAGGCTATGACTGTCAATAACTTCTTCGAGAATATCCTCAGTTTTACCTTTCTCAAAGGCTTCTCTATCCTTTTTGTCGAAAAAGATAGCCTGTTCTACTGGGAAAAAATCATAACAGCTTTTGCCTATCGCTTCTTCGGCTGAGATGCCAAATAACCGTTCGCTGGTTTTATTCCAAAACTGAAATACGCCAAATTGTTTAGGCTCTGCGTCCTTAACAAAAACCGCCACCGGTAAATTATCCAGCAGTGCTTGTAAGAAAGTGCCAGTTTTTTGGATTTCCAGCTCTACTTTTTTGCGCGTACTAATATCAATAAACGTAACTACAACCTGTGTAATTTGACCATTTTGATCGAACTCCGGGTAGGCATTAACTAATACCCAAACACAACTATCAATTTCTTTTTTAATTCCTAAAACATAATTTTTGAGGGAACTTCCACTGGATAAAACCTGATTTACCGGATATTCCTCTAGGGGCATAACGCTGCCATCTTCCCGCACAAAATGCCAGGCCGGAGATATCGCAGTTTTTCCCAGCATTTGATCCATTGAAAGCCCTAGTAATTCACCGGCCGTTTCATTACATAATTGAATGCTGGTATCTGTCGCATGAATCACAAAACCCGCATTTAAGTTATCGATCAATTGCCGATATCTGGCTTCGCTTACCTGTAGAGCAACTTCAGCTTGCTTGCGCTCCGTAATGTCGGTGTGAGAGCCAGCCATCCGAATTACATTACCTGCATTATCCCAAAGCGCCTGACCGCGATCCAAAATCCATTTGTAGGAACCATCTTTGCAGCGAACACGATGTTCTGTGATATAAAAAGGAGTTTTTTTGGCAAAATGGTCTTGAACGGCTTGCATCATCCATCCCCAATCATCGGGATGTACCAGGTTAGCCCATTCGTCTAGAATGTTTGGGAGTTCGTGGTCTTGATAACCCAACATTTGCTTCCAGCGACTAGAAAAGAAGACCTCGTTGGTTTGAACATTCCAATCCCAAATGCCGTCATTATTCCCACGTACAGACAGTTCCCAGCGTTCTTCACTTTCACGTAGTGCTGCTTCTGCTTGTTTGCGGTCAGCAATATTCCGGGCAATCTTTGAGGCTCCAATTATATTCCCTGCTTGGTCTTTAATGGGGGAGACACTCATCGAGACATCGATTAATGTTCCATCTTTCATCACCCTCTTGGTATCGTAGTGTTCGATGCGTTCTCCTCGCTGGATTTTGGTGAGAATTTCGTTTTCCTCATCTCGATAGTCTGCGGGAATCACTTTTCTCCCTGATTGCCCTACTATTTCGGCCGCTGTATAGCCAAAAATTGTTTCGGCTCCTACATTCCAACTTGTAACTACACCCTCTAAATCTTTACTGAGAATGGCATCTTCCGAAGATTCAACGATCGCAGCTAGTCGAGCGATCGCAATTTCTGCCTGTTGTCGCTGGTGAATTTCCCATTGCAACTGGCGATTGGCTTTTTTGAATTTATCGACTTTGCAATAACTAACTTGTGCGAGATACATGACCCACATCAGCAGCCCAACTAAAACTAAGCCACCAATTAATACAAGTCTAGGCCAATAAAACTTGACTCTTTCTACTAAATCTAAATTTGGATAAACATCGATTTTCCAGTCTACACCATAGGCTTTCACTACAACTGTTTTATGGTCGGCATATTGAGAAAAAGACTCTTGACCGTAGAGCAAAGTTGTGCCATCAGAGATAGCCACCTTGTACCCTGGGGACACTTTTAAAATACTTTCAAACAGAGTTTTAAACTGAAAAACTCCGACAATAAACCCATCAAAACGTTCACCTACAAACAAAGGAAAACTTGCTAAAAATCCTTGACCACCTTGAACAAGTGAAATATTGCGACTTAAGATAGGTTGACGCAAATCACGAGCCACTTGCAAAGTGATTTTGCGACGCAGTTCACGATTAAAATCTAGGTTTTGCGCTGCCTCATTCCCAGCCAGTGGCACAACCGATCGCACTTTAAATAATGGATCGACTAATGCGATCGCCTGATAACCGTAGAAGTCCTTTACATAACCCTCAGCATCGGCTTCCCAAAGAGCCTTTGGTGTACCGCCATTGGCTTCCCAGCGATTCGCCATTTGCCGAAGTGTCAACACCCGAATTGATAATCCTTCGCTCAGTTGTGACTGAATCGCATTGGCTTCCTGCTGAATTAAATGCTCGATGTGAATTTGTCCGTTGATGGTTAGCTGTTGCCACGTAAATAAAACAGCAAGAGAAGCCACCACACCAAGCAAAAGAGGTAGCAATCGTTTAAGTTGTGTTTGGTCTAAACTTATAATTACTTTCCGTCGAGGGATTACCATAAATTAAGCAATAGATGAATAGAGCTGTCTTCAATTTTTTGGGCTATACTTGGGTAATTCAATGATGCAATAGAACTAAGTATTGAGCCTGAAAACCAGTTAGCGATAAGGCACTCTCTAAACTTTATACCCCCTAAGTTGATCTGTTAACTTCCCTCTGTAAAGAATGTTGTTCCTGAACCCCTAGCCCTTTAACTAGATTTATAGAGGGCAATGAGCCACATCTGTTCAGATTGTAAATAGGTATTGTTTGCCAATATTGACGACAAAAGCAGTAGATTTGGCGATCGCAAACGTGACGCAGCATTTGATTGGAGCAGCAGGGGCAGTGTGTCATAAAGACCTCTTTTTTAACTAAAGGGTATTTCACTGTTGTTGCAAAGTGCTCTAAGCTCGCTAGAAGCAACCATAACAAGACTCTCGAAAAAAAAATAAAGATTTGGTAAAGAATATAAAAGGGTTAAGGAAAAGATACAAGTTTAAACATTCCGTAATAAAATTAAGAGCGCAGAGAATTTTTATCCCACAATACGCAGCTTGTAATGTCCGATATGGTGTGTTATAATCCTACACTATTCAGATGCAGCTTGTGAAGTCCATTCCTACCTTAAATAGTTTTCCTGTTCCCTGTTCCTTAATTTGATCGGAGAGTCTAAATCCCAGCGCAACACATTGGCAGTTTGAACAGGAAGCATAGCTGGGTCGAGGGGGTTCACTATCACTGATTGTAGGTGATATGGACAGTTTTAATTAATTGTTAATGATCGCAAGGTAAGAAGGTGTTAAACCAATTATTGCCCAACATTTCTTTTTGTGTATAACCCGTGAAGGTGAATAAGAAAGAATTTAGGTAGTTAACATTTCGCGATCAATCGAGTCGGACGACGCTCAACTGCACGTTATCCAATAACGATCGCTAGCGTAGTTATTGATGATAGCCGATCGCACGGGCACAGCAATTGGGTTATCGGTTCGGCTGTGCGATTGTGGCTGTGGCAGCTTTTTTTGTGGCTGAAATTGCTGTTGGTACTTCAGCAAATTTATCTTAATCCGCGCGATTTTGAAGCAGGAGCGTTGGGAATCAAAGGGAAGGGCGGCCGGGGCTGTTTTGGGTTTCTTTAGATGCTTTAGGGCTGATTGGGGCTGGCTATGGAGATTTTCCCTTCATTGCCTTTAACCCTACCTAAAAACGAATATAAGCCCCCGACTCCTTTGGTGGAGAGATAAAAATTTTAGACTCTTGTTCCACCTCCCAGATTCATCTGTGGAGTAAATCAGAAATCTTAAATCCTTCGACTGAGCGCTCACAAAGAACTCTCAAATCTCAAATCGACTTACTTTCACAGAAGTGCGATCGCATTTGACAGCCAGATTCCTATATTTTAGCTTTGGGCAATGGGGAGTGAGGCGATCGCATCCCGGATTTTTGTCGATCGCCTCGGTCTCTTAACCCTAATGTTTGCAGTGATTTTTTGTTCACTGTTTGCCCCATTGGTATTGTTCAGAAATGGGCAGGGGGGATTGCTAGGAATGACTTTATAGGGTATAGGTATGGGAGTCCAGGAATCGATTTTGAAAGTCGCGGTAGCTCGACTCGTGCCTGCAAACAAGAGAGGTTCCGTCTATGGGGTTAACACAGGCTAGGACTGATCGTGATTTCTGGGCAGTTGGGCGATGATATTTTTTTACGATCGCTCAATTACTTGGCTGGTTATATTTTCAGTTGCGCTCCAACTCGCTGCTTTTCCAGTCTTGTTGCTGCTAACAAAGCGATCGCCTGTCACAGAAAACTCACTGAATACTCAGCAGTCATACCATTTTTGATTTTCGATGGATAATGACAGACTGTATCATGGTTTGGGCTGGCCTGCAGTTGCTTATTTTACGAAACTGGTATCAATTAGCCGTTATCAGTTGTCAGTTTCCCAGAGTTTTTAACTACTGACTACGGACTACTGACTAATAACTACTGACTACTAACTAAATTTAAACAAAACATAGGAGATTTAATTGTGGTAGTTAAAACAGCAACAGAGGGTCTCATCACCTTAGAAGGAGTTAGCAAAGCTTATCAGCAGCCCAATGGTCAAAAAATCTCTATTTTAGAGTCAATTAATTTAGATATCCGACCGGGAGAAATAGTAGCTTTGCTCGGTCCATCCGGTTCAGGAAAATCAACATTAATGCGGATGATTGCCGGACTTATTCCGCCCACAGAAGGTCAAGTTCTATACCACAATCGTCCTTTAGTCGGCTTAAATCCGGGAGTGGCAATTGTATTTCAAAACTTTGCCCTTTATCCCTGGCTGACGGTACTAGAAAATGTAGAATTAGGCTTAAAAGCTAAAGGAGAATTGCCCGAACCGCGCTTGCAAAAAGCCTTGCGAATGATTGATATTATTGGTTTAGACGGATTTGAAAATGCTTATCCGAAAGAACTTTCCGGCGGAATGCGGCAGCGGGTGGGATTTGCTAGAGCTTTGGCGGTAGAACCCGAATTGCTTTGCATGGATGAACCGTTTTCAGCTTTAGACGTGCTGACGGCAGAAAACTTGCGGTTTGAGTTATTAGATTTGTGGCTGGAAAAAAAGATTCCGACTCAAGCTGTGTTAATCGTAACTCACGGGATTGAGGAAGCGGTAATTTTAGCTGATCGCGTTGTAGTCTTGGGCCGCAACCCAGGGCGAATTCGCGCCGAATTGACGGTGACTTTGCCGCATTACCGCGATCGTAAAACTCCGGAATTCCAAGCTCTGGTAGACCAAGTTTACAAAATTCTCACCAATCCCGAATTGAGCTGCGACACAGTGACTGCACTGGCTGAAAGTGTAGCTACTGTCTCTCAACCTCAACCCCCTCAAAGCGCTAAATACCAATCTCTGCCGCAGGTGCGAACCGGGGCGATCGCGGGTCTGTTGGAGCTCTTGGAAGACCGCAAGGAAAAAGACCTCTACCGCCTCGGTCAAGAATTAATGTTAGAGGTTGACGACATTTTGCCGATCGTGGAAGCAGCAAAATTAATGGAATTTCTGGTAATCCAAGAAGGCGACCTCCTTTTAACACCAGTTGGCATTCAGTTTATTGCAGGCGGAATTGACCAGCGCAAAGAAATTGTTCGCACCCAAATTCTCAGCAATATTCGCCTCGTACAGCAAATTTCTAGAATGCTTCAGTCCAAGCGCAATCAGCGCATTTCTGAAGAGTTGATTTTGGATATTCTCGAAGCCCACTTTAGCCCCCAAGAAGCAATGCGGCAATTGAAAACTGCTATTGATTGGGGACGTTATGCAGAGTTGTACAGCTACGACGAACCAGGGGGCGAAATTTTCTTAGAATCGGAAGATAAAGCTGAGTAGTTATTTGACTGTTGTCTGTTGACTATTGACTGTTAAGTGTTGTCTGTTTTCATTAGTTACCAATGCCCGATACCCGATGCCCGATGCCCGATGCCGGATGGCCCACTCCCAATAATTAATTATTATGACAAGACCTCTAACACCAGCAAATAAAACTTTAGAAAGGTCAGCTTGGACTTGGCAAGACGGTTTGCTGATTCTAGCAATCTTCTCTTTGATTTGGGTAATTGTCCAAACAGCTTCTCAATTCACCAGTGACTACAACCCAAATTTTAAAATTGAGACCACGCTAAATGTCTTGCCAGCATATACAGCCCAGAGTCTTTTACGTATGGTAGCCGCCTATTTTTTATCGCTGCTGTTTACCCTAGTTTATGCTTATTCTGCTTACCGTTTTCCCCTGGCTGCCAAAATTTTAATTCCCTTGTTAGACATTTTGCAGTCGATCCCTGTTTTATCTTTTTTGCCCGGAGTTGTTTTAGCGCTAGTCACTTTATTTCCCGGTCAAATAATTGGCGTAGAACTTGCATCGATTATCTTAATATTTACTGGGATGACTTGGAATATGACCTTTAGTTTCTATCAGTCGCTTTCCGGCATTCCGAAAGAACTTAAGGAAGCTGCTCAAATTTATCGGCTCAATGCTTGGCAGCAATTCTGGACATTAGAATTGCCCGCTGGTGCGATCGGACTCGTGTGGAATAGCGTCATGTCAGTGGCGGGCGGCTGGTTCTTTTTGATTGCGATCGAATCTTTTACCTTGGGGGACAAAAACTTTAATTTGCCCGGACTCGGTTCCTATTTGGGTAAGGCCGCCAATGAAGGCAACTTTGGGGCGATAGGCTGGGGTTTAGCAGTCTTAATTGGGGTGATTGTAGCCATAGACTTTTTCATCTGGCAGCCTTTGATTGCTTGGGTAGAAAAGTTTAAATACCAAGCGGGGGAAGCTACCAATGTACCGCAGTCAAATGTGTTAGATTTTTTCAGGCGATCGGCGACGCTGCGCCTTTTGAAGTCGCATATTTCGCCGATCGGCGATAGTTTTGATCGTGGTTTGGCAAGAGCTTTTGCACCTGTTAATTTACCAGCAAATCCTCGCCAACGAAACCCCATCGGAAATTGGATAAATTGGATATTTTTCAGCGGGTTTGCCGTCATTGTGCTTTGGGGAACTTGGGAAGCGGTGCTGCTGCTGCGGTTGCTGAATTTGTCTGACTGGCAAAAAGTTATGACAGGTGCATTTTTCACAGCTTTGCGCGTCATTTGCGCGCTATTTTTATCGCTGTTGTGGACAGTGCCTGTCGGAGTGGCGATCGGTCGAAATCCCCGTTTAGCTCAGATTTTGCAACCCTTGGTACAAATAGCCGCTTCTGTACCGGCAACTGCTTTATTCCCAGTGTTGCTACTAGCTTTAATTCACGCTGGAGGAGGCTTGCAAATTGGTTCAGTAGCGCTGATGATGTTGGGTACAATGTGGTATTTGCTATTTAATGTTATTGCCGGGGCTCAATCGATACCTTCCGAGTTGTTTGAAGCCGCGCAAGTTTACAAACTTTCCCTGGTTCAGCGATGGAAAACTTTAATCCTACCCGGAATTTTTCCTTATTTAATTACAGGAATTATTACGGCGGTTGGCGGAGCTTGGAATGCCAGTATTGTCAGTGAATACGTACAGTTTAAAGGTGAAATAATTACCACAAGCGGTTTGGGGGAAACGATTTCTCAGGCGACTGCATCGGGAAATTTTCCCTTGCTTTTGGCTGCTACTTCTGTGATGTCGCTGTTGGTTGTAGTGACTAACCGTTTAGTGTGGCGACCACTTTACCGTCTGGCCGAAGAAAAATATCAATTGTTGGTTTAAGTAAATCAATATAAAAAACATCATACCAAAAAACCCGGTTTCGAGAATAGATATTCGTTTGGGTGGTGAAGCCTCCACGAAGAAACTGGGTTCCTAACCCCGCCCGTATAACTCGTATAACTGCAACCAGTGGCGTCAATAGGCTCTAAACTGGATTCAGGAAGGCGCGCAGCACAGGTTTAGGAGGGTCATCAGTGACAACAGAAAAAAATTATCAATCGTCTTCTCTACCCACCTACGCGCGAAAGGAACTGCGGGAATTAGTTCGATCGCAGTTAAGGGCCCTGTTGGAAGAAGGAGACTTTAAAGGAGCAAAAGCGATTTTGCACCCGGTGCAGGAAGCAGACATAGCTGAAGCTATCGAAGGCCTGCCAGAAACCATGCAAGTAATAGCTTTCCGCTTGCTTTCCAAAGACGAAGCAATCGCAGTTTACGAATATCTCGACTCCAGCGTTCAGCAGTCCCTATGCGAAAAATTCAAACGCCAAGAAGTCATTGACATTGTAGACAAAATGTCCCCGGACGATCGAGCTAAACTCTTTGACGAACTGCCGGCAATATTAGTCCGTCGCCTGTTGGGTGAATTGAGCCCGACGGAACGGGAAGCAACGGCCCAACTTTTGGGTTACGAAGCCAGTACCGCCGGCAGGATCATGACCCCGGAATATATTTCTCTGAAAGAAAGCTTTACCGTCGCCCAAGCTTTAGACCGAATTCGCTCTTTGGCTAAAACTACCGAAACAATTTATTCTCTTTACGTCACCGACGCCGGACGCAGCTTGACCGGCATTTTATCCCTGCGGGATTTAGTCACTTCGCCCCTCGACAAAACAGTCGGCGAAATTATGACCCGCGACGTAGTTTCTGTTCAAACAGGAACGGATCAAGAAGAAGTAGCTAGGCTGATCCAGCGTTACGATTTTTTAGCTGTGCCCGTTGTAGACCGGGAACAGCGGCTGGTCGGGATCATTACAGTTGACGACGCGATCGACATTTTAGAACAAGAAGCAGCCAAAGATATTTATACCTTGGGCGGCGTCCAGTCCGGCGGCGACAATTATTTTCAGACCGATTTAATCACTGTTGCTCGGAAAAGAGTCGTGTGGCTGTTTGTTCTGCTTTTAACTAATACTGTCACCGGCGCAATTATTAGAGCTCAAGAAGATATTTTGAACCAAGTAGTCGCCTTAGCAGCTTTTATTCCCCTGCTGACTGGCACTGGAGGCAATGTCGGAGCTCAGTCCTCAACAGTTGTAATTCGCGGTTTGAACACTGATGAAATTACAGCAATGGGGCCGTTTCAAGTAATTGTTCGCGAGGGGATGGCGGGAGCGCTGCTAGGAGCTATATTGGGGACTGTAGCGACGGGCTGGGCTTATACTTTGCAAGGGAGTTTACCAGTGGCACTCGCGGTGGGAGTGAGTTTGTTTGCGATCGCAATTTTAGCTTCTCTTGCCGGTTCAGCTCTGCCGTTTCTATTCCGTTCTTTGGGTTTAGACCCGGCTTTAATGTCTGCTCCTTTTATTACCACCGCAGTGGATGTCCTCGGGGTCTTGATTTATTTCACTTTAGCTCGACAAATTTTGCAGCTTTAATATATTTAATTACATGGCTGTGAATAAAAAACTTAATCTGTTTTTCACCACTGTTAAATTCGGGGTTTACGTGCGATTACATACCGGATATCTGCCATCGCGCGTACTTTATTTTTATCCGCATACTTGTACGAGTTGAAAAAAATAATGCAACTATAAGCCCGTGCTCTAAACTCCGAGCTTCATCAGTCATTCCCAATCTAAAATCTAAAATCTAAAATCTAAAATCTAAAATCTAAAATGGTATTAGCCTATGTCATCATCCAATTCACCAACGAAAATCCAAAATCCCACGTCCAGCAATTTGTTAGAAACTGCTGAAGTGGTTTTTATTGCTGCCTCTGCTGTGGGATTGGCTGCTAGCTTGGTTTGGGAACAGAGCGTTTATACTCAAGTGCCTGTAGTGATTGCGTTGGTGTTGAATTTTGTGAATCGGCAGAAGCTGCACAGGCAAGTTAAAGCAAGTACGGCGGCCACGTTCGATCGCGTAAATCAACAAGCAGCTACTACCGATCGCGCGATCGAGCAATTGCAACTTGCTGTAAATGCTTTAGACGAAGCTGTTGCTCAAACATCTCGCGAAAATCTCAATGTTGGGCCTGGAGAAAACGTACACTCTCTAATTTCAGCCATTGAGAACCTGCGCCAGCGACTAATAATTTTAGAAAAAACTATTAAAATGATTCAAAGCGAGATCGAACTCACCAGCCGCCAATTCAAACAGCGACCGGAGTTGCAACAAGTCGAAACTTTGACAACAATAATTCTCGACTTGCAGCAGTTTATCAACGAACTGCCGCAGTGGGGCAATTTGCAGCAGCGGCAGCTAACAGAACTTCAGCAAAAAGTAGACAATGCTCTGGCTGAACTCTCAGAAGAAATTGCTGTGATTCCCAACCGCGTGCAAGAGGCGCTAGCTAGTCGCAGTGGGGAAATCAACCCACAGTTAGGTTCGGGTTTGAATGCAGATCAAAAGAATGGTTATCGACCTAAAACCCAGAATGAGAAAATTCGCCAGAAATATCCCAGAGCTTATGTCAAGTGGAGTCAGGATGAAGACGAAAATTTGAAGAAAGAATATGCTAGCGGTCAACAAATTGGCGAATTAGCTCAGAGATTTCAGCGACAGCCTAGTGCCATTCGTTTGCGCTTACAAAAATTAGGATTAATCGAATAAGGGTAATTGGTAATTGGTAACCACACAAAACAGACAAGCGTCAACAGTCAACTGACAACTAACAAATAATATCAAATCTGTTAGTATCGCAATTATTCCTATCTCTCTGATATTCATCTGCGTGAATCAGCGTCAATCCTTTGTCATCTGCGGTTAATAAATTCTCTTTTTTTAACCGCAGATGAGGGCAGATAAACACAGATTAACGCAGATGAATTGATATAACAAAGCGATCGCCCTTTTTTTTCAAAAGAGCGATCGCTTTGTTTCTGTATTCAGTACCGGCTGCCAACAGCGGGCCACTAACATTACATCTCAAGGCTTTTAAGCCTAGGTCTACCTCATTTTAGAAATCTTGGGGTAACAAAGAACTTAAACGCTCCAACAAAGGATCGGATTCCCGACGAGGAGCAACCTCAGCGTCAGACACTACATTATCATCCGCCACAGACTCAGACTCAATGGGGTCAGGCTCTACTACTTTTGAAACTGGGGCAAAAGAAACTTGAGCAAACTTACTGTTAACACTCCCCTGCAATTGATCCAACTGCGCGCTGAGTTGAGTCAGGTGATGTTCCAGTCCCTCCAAACGGCTTAATTCCTCTGCCGAAACATTGTGCTCAAACTCAGCAAATTTGACCACAAGTTCAGCAATACGCTGTTCCAACCGCTGAAAGCTCTGTGTAGAGCTCGTAGACTCAGATACAGATAAAAACTGCCACAAAGCCTGCTTGCAGAGATTGCTGAAAGTCTGATACTTCGTGAAAGCCAACTCTTTTTCAATAGCGGCCAGCAAAGTTTGATCCGCGGCATCTTCCGTAAACGCCACCGAGAAATTCGCCTTATTTTTTGCCCACAGTGCCATAGGGTTCAAGCCTTAATGCGTTACTTTATCGTGGCTAGCTGAGCCTCAGCATAAATAAACTGTCCCAAAGCATTAGCTTTCCGAGAAGGCTGAGCCAAGTGAGCCTTAAGATTGGCGTCTTTAAGCAAAGGTTGCAAAACCTCCCAGAAAAACTCGCCGCCACCGCCAGTCAGAACCACATCCGTCACACGTTCGGGCAGCCACTGCACCAAACGTTCGGACAGTTCGTTAGCGAAAGCCTCCCGCAAATCCTTAATAATCGGATCTAAATTAGTCGGCTTAGTCGCTCCTCTGGGACGGTAGAAACGCTGGCCTTCGGGTTTATTCACCGCTTCCAGTAAAGACAGAGATTGAGGGTCTGCCCCCGGAATCTTTGAGGCAACTTGTTCGTAGAACTTGTTCATTGCGAAGGAATCGCTCTTGGAAGCCGCCCGGGCGAACCGGAAACGATCGACCATTAACAAATCGGTAGTTTGGTGTCCGATATCCACAACAGCCACCGACAGTTCCGGCAACTCCGGCGTAAACTCCTTGTTATCTTGAGCCTCGCACCAAATCAGGCTGCCGAACCCTTCCGGCATTACCCAAACGTGACTGATGTTAATATCCACACGCTCGCCCCGGTAGACCACAACGTGGGGAGAGCGCAGTTGGCTGATAATCTCTTCCTTTTCCTTCTCAAACTGATCCTGCGAATAAAACGGCAAACCCAGCACAACTGCTATTTCGCCTTTCATCTGGAAATATCCAGCACAGGAAAAGACCTTAACCAAAGCATCTACTACTTTCGACTGGTCAGCGCCACCGAGATTAGCGCCAAAATCTGCCGCCAATTGACCTATAGCGTAACCCCTGCCCTGGTACTCCAGCCACATATCCAACAGAGGGTCTGTTGCTTTGGACTCAAAGCTGCCGCCCCGCACCTTTTCCACGGGCATAGTAGCCACGTTGGCAGGGATGAAAACAACGCTACTAGGGTTGCGACTCACGCAAGCTTTAGTTGCCGTCCGACCCAAATCTGCACTAATAATCGATTTGTTAGAAGCGACTTTAGTCTGCTGGGTCAGCATAGCCGAATTAGGAACAAGCTGTCTAGTTGTCATTGAAATGTATTACCTCACTGAGCCTCACCATTATCATGCCTTATCCCTTGACACTGCCACGCTTAAAGACAGTGGGTGAAAGCGGCGATTCTTCTAACTCTACCTAGATCGGTATCGAAATCAGCACCAAACATTATATTCGGGACGATCGCCCTTACCGTAACTAACCTAACTTTTTCTGGAGCCATCGTCCTCAAAGCTCTGTTGCCTGAGAGTGCATTGTTAAGTTAAATTTAGTTAAGATTCTGAGTGTAAACTTTTGTCGCACTTCTCCGACACCGCGATCTTACCCGATCTGTCCCCAATTCAAGGCATCCGCATTTATGAAAATTTCTTGGCGAACTATACTACTTTGGACTTTACCCGCCTTAGTCATCGGCTTTTTCTTGTGGCAGGGGGCCTTTGCCCCATCCCCCGCTGAAATGAGCAAGAACACTGCCAGCACCCGCCTGAGCTACGGTCGATTCTTAGATTACTTAAACGCCGGTCGAGTGACCAGCGTTGACCTTTACGACGGAGGTCGGACGGCGATTGTCCTAGCAGTCGATCCCGAACTGGACAATCACGAGCAGCGGTGGCGGGTAGACTTGCCCTCAAATGCCCCGGAACTGGTTTCTAGGCTCAGAGACTCCAAAATCAGCTTTGACACTCACCCACTACGCAACGACGGCGCTGTCTGGGGACTTTTAGGCAATCTAGTCTTTCCCCTCTTGTTGGTAGGAGGCCTGTTTTTCCTCTTCCGCCGCGGTGGCAACGTTCCCGGCGGCCCTGGCCAAGCCATGAACTTTGGCAAATCCAAAGCTCGCTTTCAAATGGAAGCTAAAACAGGCGTACTGTTCGATGACGTAGCAGGCGTTGAGGAAGCAAAAGAAGAACTTCAAGAAGTGGTGACATTCCTCAAAAAACCCGAACGCTTCACCGCAGTCGGGGCGAAGATTCCCAAAGGCGTGCTGTTAGTTGGCCCTCCCGGAACCGGTAAAACCTTGCTGGCCAAAGCCATCGCAGGCGAAGCCGGCGTGCCTTTCTTCAGCATCTCCGGTTCAGAATTTGTGGAAATGTTCGTCGGTGTCGGCGCTTCCCGCGTCCGCGACTTGTTCAAGAAAGCTAAAGAAAATGCTCCTTGCATCATCTTCATCGATGAAATCGATGCAGTGGGCCGCCAGCGTGGCGCCGGTATCGGTGGCGGTAACGACGAACGGGAACAAACCCTGAACCAGTTGCTGACCGAAATGGACGGTTTTGAGGGCAATACTGGCATTATCATCATTGCTGCCACGAACCGCCCCGACGTGCTCGACTCGGCGCTGCTGCGTCCGGGACGTTTTGACCGCCAAGTTAGCGTAGATACGCCGGATATTAAAGGCCGCTTGGAAATTTTGGAAGTTCACGCGCGCAACAAAAAGCTGTCTCCAGAGATTTCTTTGGACGCCATCGCCCGCCGCACTCCTGGTTTTACCGGCGCTGATTTGGCTAACTTGCTCAACGAAGCGGCTATTTTAACCGCCCGCCGCCGCAAAGAAGCGATTACGATGCTCGAAGTTGACGATGCAGTCGATCGCGTGGTAGCAGGTATGGAAGGCACTCCTTTGGTGGACAGCAAGAGCAAGCGCTTGATTGCTTACCACGAAATCGGCCACGCGATCGTCGGTACAATCATTCAAGCCCACGATCCTGTTCAAAAAGTTACCTTAGTTCCTCGCGGACAGGCCCGCGGCTTGACTTGGTTCATGCCCAGCGAAGACCAAGGTTTGATTTCTCGATCGCAAATTTTAGCCCGAATTAGCGGTGCTTTGGGTGGCCGCGCAGCCGAAGAAGTAGTTTTCGGTGATGCCGAAGTAACCACCGGTGCCGGCAACGACTTGCAGCAAGTCAGCGGTATGGCGCGGCAAATGGTGACTCGCTATGGGATGTCTACCTTGGGCCCGATCGCCCTAGAAGCACAGCAAAGCGAAATTTTCCTCGGCCGCGACTACACAGCGCGATCGGAATATTCCGAAGAAATAGCCTCTCGGATTGACGGACAAGTTCGATCGATTGTCGATCATTGCTACGACGACGCCCGCCGAATTATTCGCGAAAATCGCACTGTGATCGATCGCTTAGTCGATTTGTTAATTGAAAAAGAAACCATCGACGGCGAAGAGTTGCGCCTAATCGTCTCTGAATACACTTTTGTTCCTGAAAAAGAACAATACGTTCCTCAGCTTTAAGACTTGTTTAAAAAATAGGGACACGGCCTTGCTGTGTCTTTAAAAAGTAGGGACGCAGCACTATTGCCACGTCCCTACTTTTTTATTAAACTGTCAATAATATTAAACCGCCCCTAAATGCCAATTAACGCAGATGAATACTACATTTGCCATAAATACTAAGAATTTGTCATTTTTTTTAATAGCAACTTTGATTTTTGTTTCCCTCAATACTTTGAGCGCCCGCGCTGAAAAATTAAGATGTTTTGTAGATATTTGCCTCGACCCCAGCAGCGTTGAATTAAGTAAATCCGATATTCCCGGTGCTCATTCTTATCCAGTCAGAACTATTTTAGGAACTCAACAGTTTAGTAACGAGAAATTGTTGGCGCAAATGGAAGTTAACTGCCAGCAGCGACAGTTTAGAACTGTCAGAGTTAGCCAAGATGGCGAAAATTGGTCGAATTTCGATCCGAGATGGACTTTAGTCGATCGCAACTCATCTTTGTCTGGTCTGGTTGACTATACTTGTCAATTGGCGATCGCAGAACAAGAGAATAAATAAGTAGATCAAGAAAAAAAACCGATCACCTATATCTTCAACCCTGGGCTTGCGGGTGCAAGTTTGACAAGCACCGCTTGAAACCGCCGAGTGTTAATATTAAATTTAATCTAAAATCTAAAATCTAAAATCTAAAATCGAATGACAAACCCCACCGAGTATCGGCAAAGACGCGAACAATTAATGGCAAAAATTGGCAGCGGGACGGCGATATTTCGCAGCGCGCCCGCAGCCGTCATGCACAACGATGTAGAATACGCATACCGACAAGATAGCGATTTTTTCTACTTAACTGGTTTCAACGAAGCTGCGGCGGTAGCAGTGCTCGCGCCGCACCACGAAGAACACAAATTTGTGTTGTTTGTGCAGCCAAAAGACTTGGAAAAAGAAACTTGGCATGGTTATCGCGCCGGAGTAGAAGGGGCTAAGGAATTGTACGGCGCGGATGAAGCTTTCCCCATCGCCGAACTTGCCGAAAAATTGCCGAAATATTTAGAAAAAGCCGATCGCATATACTATCACTTCGGACGCGATCGTAGTTTCGACCAAATAGTCCTCAATCACTGGCAGCGCTTGATGGCAACCTACCCGAAACGCGGCACGGGCCCGACAGCAATCGAAGATTCCAACATCATTTTACACCCGATGCGGCTGGTGAAAAGCGAAACTGAATTAGCATTAATGCGAAAAGCCGCTAATATCTCAGTTGCAGCGCACAACCGCGCCCAAGAATTCGCCAAACCGGGCAGATACGAATATGAAATTCAAGCTGAAATAGAACATACTTTTGGCTTAAATGGCTGCACTCCCGCTTACCCTTCAATTGTTGCATCAGGTTACAATTCCTGCGTCCTCCACTACATCGAAAACAACAGGCAAATGCAGGAAAACGATTTGCTGCTAATAGATGCCGGTTGTGCTTGCGGCTACTACAATGCTGATATTACTCGCACCTTTCCTGTTAGCGGCAAATTTACAGCCGAACAACAGATAATTTATGACTTAGTTTTGCAAGCACAATTGCAGGCAATTAGTCAAGTATATCCGGGAAATCCTTACAGCAAAATTCATGAAACAGCGGTGCGCGTTTTGGTGGAAGGTTTAATGGATCTAAAACTTTTGGTGGGGGACATTGAAGAGATAATTAAAGAAGAGAAATACAAGCCATTTTATATGCACCGCACTGGTCATTGGCTGGGATTGGATGTGCACGATGTCGGCGTTTATCAGTACGGCGAAAATCCGCAAGTTTTGCAGGCCGGACAAGTGCTGACGGTGGAACCGGGGATTTATATTTCTCCTTATATTAAATCGGTTGAAGGACAGCCGGAGGTTCCTGAAAAATGGCGTGGTATTGGCGTGAGAATTGAAGATGATGTTTTGGTGACAGTGGAAAGTCATGAAGTCTTGACGGCGGGAGTTCCTAAATAAATGCAAAGTAGAAGGCTTTGGGCAGAAGTCAAGAAAGATTGATTAATTAAGTTAGCAGTGAAGGCTTGAGCTTTGTTAGTATTGGCTTGAAAAAGCTCAAGTCCGCAACTGCCAAACAAAGAGCGCTTATGTGTATTGATCCTACCAAGATCGATCGACCTCTGGAAACCTGCGAAGCATTAGTAGCAGAGCAAACAGCAAAAATTCGGCAACTCGAAGAGAATTTGCAGCAGCAGAGAGAATTGTGCCAGAAATTAGAAGCACAACTCAAAGCAGTCGAGAATGCTGGCTTTTCGGGTTCGGTAACTGAATTTGATATCACCGATGACGATCGCCTTCGGTTAATCGCATCTCTGGAAAAAAGTCAGGAAATGTACCGAACTCTCATCAAGCATTATCCAAATGGCTCGGTGTTGTTGTTCGATCGCGATTTGCGCTATACTCTGGTTGACGGTCAAGGTTTGGCAGCAGTTGGTTTGTCTAAAGAACTGTTGGAAGGCAAAACCTTGTGGGAAGTATCCCCACCTGAAGATTGGCAACTTTTTGAGACTAAATATCGCGCGGCTTTGGGGGGAAAAGAAAATACTTTTGAATATAAATACGGAAATCGCGTTTATTTAATAACAGTTGCTCCAGTCAAAAATGACCGGGAAGAAATTTTTGCAGGAATGCTCGTTACTCAAGATATTACCGAAAAAAAACAGGCAGAAATAGCGCTGGAAGAAATCAAAAATCAGCTAGAAATTAAATATCAAAAGCGCACTGAAGACTTGAAAACAGCAAACGATCAATTGCAGGAAGAAATTCTCTCTCGCTGGCGCGCCGAAAAAGATCTGCGGGAAAGCCAGGAACAGCTAGAATTGTTTTTCTCTCAATCTTTAGATGGTTTTTTCTTTATGATGCTGGACGAACCCGTGCAATGGGACGATAGAGTTGACAAAGAAAATGTTTTGGATTACGTATTTACTCACGGGCGGGTAACGAAGGCAAATGATGCTTTGATAGCTCAATACGGAGGTATTAGGGAACAGTTTATTGGCCGCACCCTTGACTCTTTATTTTCGCACAACTTGACTGGTAGCAGAGAGATAATAAGGCAATTTTTTGATACTGGAAGAATTCACATCGAAAATGAAAATCGCAAGTTTGACGGTGTTCCAGTTTGGGTGGAAGGCGACTATATTTGTATTTACGATTCCCACGGCAGAATCGTGGGCTATTTTGGCGTGCAGCGCGATATTAGCGATCGCAAAAAAGCAGAAGCAACCCTCAGAGATAGCGAAGAACGCTTTCGGGCAACCGTCGAACAAGCGGCAGTAGGTATTACCCACCCTGACCAAACAGGTCGCTATTTGCGAGTCAATCAAAAATTTTGCGAGATAGTGGGATATACTGCGACTGAACTGCTGTCGCGAACTTGGATGGACGTTACTTACCCAGAAGATATAGATGCAGATTTAGAACAAAACAATAAATTATTTGCCGGGGAAATTGACAATTTTAAAATGGAAAAACGCTTGCTGCACAAAGACGGGAATTTAGTTTGGGTAAATATTACAGTATCGCTAATCAAAGAACCGCTGAGCGGGGCAATTTACAATGTAGTAGTGACAGAAGATATTAGCGATCGCAAAGAAACCGAAGCAGCACTAAAAGAAGGCGAAGAAAGGTTCCGACAGCTAGCAGAAAACATTGAAAGCGTGTTTTGGATGGTAAACGTTATAACCCAGAAAATTATTTATATCAGTCCGGCTTACGAAAAGATTTGGGGCAGAAGCTGCGCTGATTTGTATGCTTACGGGCGCTTTTTTGCAGATTCCCTCCATCCAGAAGATCGCGAGCGTGTTATTGCTAGTTTAACGAGAAAAATTGAGTCTGAAGACGAGATAGAATATCGAATTGTCAGGCCGGATGGCAAAACCCGCTGGATTCGCGATCGGGCTTTTCCGATTAGAAATCAATCTGGTAATATCTACCGCATTGTGGGCATTGCAGTAGATATTACCGCCCGCAAACAGGCAGAACAAACCATCCGCGAAAGTGAAGTACGCTTCCGCCAGCTAGCAGAAAATATCCAAGATTCCGTCTGGCTAATGTCTGCGGAATTCACCGATTTATTGTATCTGAGTCCAGCTTACGAACAAATCTGGGGGCGCAGTCGCGAAGAATTGTATGCTGATCCCTTAAAAATGATGGAGTGGCTGCATCCAGAAGATAAACTCCTGTTGGAAGAGGCAATGGGGCGAGTGTTGCAGGGCGAGTCTACCAATACCGAATATCGGATTTTTCTGCCAGACGGCACAATTCGCTGGGTGTGCGATCGAGCTTTTCCCATTTACGACGAATCGGGCAAAATTTACCGCATCGCGGGTATTGGCGAAGATATTAGCGATCGCAAATTTACGGAAGCCCGCATTCAAGCAGCACTCCGCGAAAAAGAAGTATTGCTGAAAGAAATTCACCACCGAGTCAAAAATAATATGCAGGTAATTTCGAGCCTGCTGCAACTTCAAGCTCAATATATTGAAGACGAAGCGACGCTAACTTTATTTGAAGAAAGCCAGACTCGCATCCATTCAATGGCTCTGATTCACGAGCAACTTTATCAATCCGAACATCTCGATCAGATCGCCCTGGCGCCCTACGTCGAAAACTTGGTTGCTAATTTGTATCAATCTTTTGGTTGCGGCAACACTTCCATCCAGTTTAACCTCAAAGTTGACCCCATTTATTTAAACATAGAAACAGCAATTCCGTGCGGTTTAATTATTAACGAACTGGTTTCTAACTCTTTAAAATATGCCTTTGTCTCTAGTTTGGCTGGTGAAATAGCCATTAATTTCAATGAAATAAATAAACACCAATTTCATTTAATTATTCAAGATAACGGTCGCGGATTTCCGGCTGATTTTGACGTGGAAAATACTGAAACATTAGGATTGCGATTAGTGAAAATGTTGGCTTATCAATTAGACGCGAGTATTGCCATTGACAGTCAGCGTGGAACCTGCTACACTCTGATTTTCCAAGAGTTAAATTATCGGCAGCGTATTTAACGAAAAATGAACCCTATACAAATTTTGGTTGTAGAAGACGAAGTTATTGTAGCCCAAGACATCGCAGGTCGATTAAAAAAACTGGGATATGGAGTAACAGCTACAGTTTCTTCAGGAGAAGAAGCAATTCAAAAAGCGATAGAAAACCCCCCAGACTTAGTGTTGATGGATATCGTGCTTAAAGGTGACATGGACGGGGTAACAGCGGCCGAGAAAATCAAAACTAATAAAAATGTGCCGACAGTATTTTTAACAGCTTATGCCGACGATAAAACGCTGCAAAGAGCGAAACTTACAGACCCACTCGGTTATATTATCAAACCATTTCAACAAAATGATTTGCGGGTGGCGATCGAGATTGCCCTGCACAGACACGAAATCGAAACCAAGATGCGAGAATCTCTCAAAGCTGCCGAAGCAGCCATAGAGTCGGTGGAAGAAAAATCGCACCGCCAAAACCAGTATATTTCAATGGCCGCTCACGAATTGCGGAATCCCCTCAACGCGATTTTAATTTCTGCGGAACTTCTCGATCTCGATCGAACTCGCAGCAGGGACGAATCCCAAGTTAGAACCCTGCGGCTGGTGCACTCAGCTACCCAAAAGATGAACCAGCTAATCGACGATATGCTGTTCATGGGCAGAGCAGAATCAGGCCAACTCAAATGCAATCCATTACCGATAAATTTAGTCGAATTTTGTCAAGACTTGCTGGCTCAATTGCAGTTAGGAAATGAAGCCAAGCACAAACTAACATTCATCCCGTCAGATGTTACCAGCGCGATGTTAGATCAACAATTGCTGCACGGCATTATTTCTAACTTAATTGTCAACGCCATCAAATATTCTCCCAACGGCGGGCAAGTCACCTTGGAATTGGAATGCCGTCCAGCAAGCGAAGGAGACCAAGAAGCTATTTTCGGCTTGTCTCTTCAGTGTTTGTTTCGCAATTCCCACTTTACAAATATTAACTCTCCCTTACTAATTCTGCGTATCCGAGACGAAGGTATCGGCATCCCCGAAACCGAAGTAGGGAAAATATTTGAAATGTTTTACCGCTGCAAGAATACGGGAAAGATTAAAGGTAACGGTTTGGGATTAACAATTGTTAAAAAAGCTGTGGAATTGCAAGGAGGGGCGATCGCCTGCGAAAGCACAATGGGCATCGGTACAACCTTCACAGTCGCGCTTCCTTACGTAGCACTTTCCTGTAGGACTCAACGAGAAACAACTTAAGTACCACTACAAACACTAATCAAAGTGTTGCAAAATCCACTCCACCGCCGCAGCTAAATTTGCTGCAATAAAATCCGGTTTAGTATGATGCTGATACTCCCCACTCAACACACTTTCTCCGTAACCAGTCTGCACCAAAATACCAGTACAGCCCGCATTGTGAGCCATATCTACATCAGTGGCTTTATCCCCGACCATAAAACTATTTCGCAAATCTAAATCCTGTTCCCAAGCCGCCGCTACCAACATCCCTGTATTTGGTTTTCGCCACGTCGTATACCGCGTAAATTCTGGGTGGGTTCCGCCTTCGGCTGCGCTTAAATAAGGACAGTAATAAAGAGCATCTAACTTGGCTCCCGCTTCATTTTCTAATAGCTGACACAGGCGTTTGTGCAAATCTTCTACGTGGCTAACCGGATAATAATCTCTCGCTGGGCCGGATTGATTGGAAACTAAACAGCAAAATATTTCTTTGTCATTTAAACGGCGTACAGCTTGGGCTACTCCGGGGATTAAATGCAAATCTTCTACTTTGTGAATGTAGCCGGCTTCGATATTGAGAACGCCATCTCTGTCAAGAAATACTGCTCGTTTCATTGTTGTATTGTTGCTTTAAAATTGAGTTTAGGGTGAGGCTGCGGCAGTGTTCGTTGGTGTTAACTTAAGCCTAAAAACCTTTGTATCTATCGTTTATAGTCGAGTCTAGATCCCCCTAAATCCCCCTTAAGAAGGGGGACTTTGAGTGTTGCAGTGCTCCTCTTTTTCCAATTGGGACTTTGACTCCTCTTGTCCCCCCCTTATTAAGGGGGGTTAGGGGGGATCGGGAAGACTGGACAAGGAAGACTATAGGCGGGCACAGCGAAAATCTAGGTAAACTCATCATTCTAAAATAGATTGTTTGCCTAACCATTCGCGGAAACTATTATGATACAAACTATAGCAAATTTCTCCTCCGATTTCCTGCTTATTTAAGAACTCGATCCAATTGTCTAACACTTTTTCAACATCGTATTCATCCTGATCAATTATATTGGCGATCGCACTTACAGATAAACTTGCTGTTGATTGTACCAAAACATTCAGCACAGACAACTCGATCGCCGATAAAGCATCACCTCTCATCCGCAGCCAGTGGTTTTGATAATACGCTGCTAAACCGGGAGGAAGTTCAGAGACAAGTGAGGATTCCCCCAGATTAGCATCGGGGTGTGAATTCTCGTTAATGGCAGGTAAGATCTGACTCAGATACATGAAATTGTTTTCGCTGACAGTTGCGAGTTGTTGGCCCAATTCCGGTGCAGTTAAATCCGGTGCGGTTGATAGGTATTGCTGAATGTAGTTAAGGGTATCTTCGCGATTTTGGGCGGGATAATCTCTTAAATCGAGAGTTTGAGAGGGGGTTTCAATTAACAAACCGGATTTCTCTCTCAAAAACGGGCGGCGGGCGAGGATAAAATAAGTACGATCGCCCAAATATCTCGGCAGATAAAACAGATTTGTGCTGGGAGGCTGACTCGTGCGGGCGATCGCGTCTACAGAATCAATGACTATTATCAACTTTTGGCGATGACGTGCCGTCTCGCAAGCTACGGCTAATTTGTCGCTAATTTGCTGAAGCAACAAAGACAGAAACCAACTCCCATCATGGGATTCGAGATTTTGAAGTTGAGATTTGAGCTTGAGAATTTCCGATGTTTCCCCATTGGCGGCAAGGTATTTGTCAATCAGTTGAGTGCAGACAGAAGCGAGAAAATCTTCAGCTCGATTTTTGCCCTCAACTCCAGCGTTGTAATAGATACTGCGAGGATGGGCGGTGACATATTGGGCGAGGATGGAACTTTTGCCACAGCCGGGTGTGCCGACAATTGTGAAATAACCGCGGCTGTAGGAGGCTAGAAAGTCGGAAATGGCAGAAAAAACAAACTTGCGCCCGACAAAATTCTCGGTTTTTTCTCGCAGGAGTTGCTGAAATTCTTTTGGGTAAGAATCGGTAGAGATGGGAGTTGGCAGAGGTGAGGAATTCATGTTAGTTCCTCCATGCCTTCTAACCGCAGGAAATAGACGCGGCCATAGTAGTCGCCTGCGACAATTGTGACTCCATCTGGTGCAATAGCGCAATAGGCGATCGGGCTTTCAGCCGTGAAAGTGGCAATGACATTTCCACTCGATAAATCCCAAACTTTGATGGTGTTGTCCCAAGAACCAGAAATCGCCCGATTGCCATCAGCAGTGACAGCTACTGCATTTACCCTGGTGTGACCTTTGAGAGTAAACTGTTGCTTTCGAGTTGTTAAATCCCAGACTTTGAGGGTATTGTCATCTGAACCAGAAATCGCCCGCTTGCCATCAGCAGTGACGGCTACTGCATTTACCCAACCAGTGTGACCCTTGAGAGTAAACTGTTGCTTTCGAGTTGTTAAATCCCAGACTTTAAGGGTTTTGTCAATTGAACCAGAAATCGCCCGATTGCCATCAGCAGTGACAGCTACTGCATTTACACTGGTGTGATCTTTGAGAGTAAACTGTTCCTTTCCAGTTGTTAAATCCCAGACTTTCAGGGTTTTGTCACCTGAAGCAGAAATCGCCCGCTTGCCATCAGCAGTGACAGCTACTGCATATACCGATTTGGTGTGACCCTTGAAAGTAAACTGTTCCTTTCCAGTTGTTAAATCCCCGACTTTCAGGGTTTTGTCAATTGAAGCAGAAATCGCCCGCTTGCCATCAGCAGTGACGGCTACTGCATTTACAAAACTGGTTTGACCTTTGAGAGTAAACTGTTCCTTTCCAGTTGTTAAATCCCAGACTTTCAGGCTTTTGTCAATTGAAGCAGAAATCGCCCGCTTGCCATCAGCAGTGACGGCTACTGCATATACCGAACGGGTGTGGCCATTAAGAGTAAACTGTTCCTTTCCAGTTGTTAAATCCCAGAATTTGAGGGTTTTATCAATTGAACCAGAAATCGCCCGCTTGCCATCAGCAGTGACGGCTACTGCATATACCAAACTGGTGTGACCATTGAGAGTAAACTGTTCTTTTCCAGTTGTTAAATCCCAAACTTTGAGGGTGTTGTCCCACGAACCAGAAATCGCCCGTTTGCTATCAACAGTAACGGCTACTGCATTTACCGAACTGGTGTGACCATTGAGAGTAAACTGTTCTTTTCCAGTTGTTAAATCCCAGACTTTGAGGGTTTTGTCTCTTGAAGCAGAAATCGCCCGCTTGCCATCAGCAGTGACGGCTACTGCATTTACCCAACTGGTGTGACCATTGAGAGTAAACTGTTCCTTTCGAGTTGTTAAATCCCAGACTTTGAGGGTGTTATCATATGAACCAGAAATCGCCCGCTGGCCATCAGCAGTGACGGCTACTGCATTTACCGAACGGGTGTGACCCTTGAGAGTAAACTGTTCCTTTCCAGTTGTTAAATCCCAGACTTTGAGGGTGTTATCATATGAACCAGAAATCGCCCGCTTGCCATCAGCAGTGACGGCTACTGCATATACCGAACTGCTGTGACCTTTGAGAGTGCGCAGCAGTCCCCGGCCAGGGAGAGTTAAACAAGATGTCAAAGGACGCAACCAAGGTGCTGCTTTCCACTGCTTAGCTACCTCTGCCATTCCCTGAATTGCCGGAATGTTAAAGTGCAGCAAGCGCCCTAACAATTGCCCTGCCAGTTGCGTCTTATCTAGAGTCAAAATATCCGCTGACATCCACAGTACCGCTTGAATCAAGTTCAGGGCTTCAACTTTTTCTGAGTTGTACTCTGGGTGAGTTAATGCTTCTGAATCGTCAACCAAATTGAAATCATCAATCAGTGCCTGCAGTCCAAACTCAGGATGCTGAATTTTTGCCATCAGGAAGTTAAAATCTGTCAGCGTTTGATAATATTTTCCTAAATTTCCCGACTTGACATAATTTGGCAGTAAGCTGCCCAGATAAGCACGTTGAAAGAAAAGTGGTTTGGCCTCTAACTTCTCAGCAAATTCTCCCATCTCACGCCATCCTCTTTTCTAAATACTCAGTAATCCGTTGATTTACTTCGCGAAAGAGCTTCCGCTTTGAATCCATCTCCCGTTTTGCTTTCAGAAAGTCAAGGAAACTAGCATGATAGATGCCGTAGCAGATTTCTCCGTCTACATTCTGCCTTTTCAAATACTCCACCCACTCATCTAAAACCGCTTTTACGTCGCATTCATCTTCCTTAGCAATTCCAGCAATCATCTCGCAGTCAATCGGCGTGTTCATCTCTAACAAAATATACAAGACAATCTCCATCAATTGCCCAGGCTTAGCTTCCAGCCCCATCCGCACCCAGTGGTTTTGATAATACTCTTGCAGCCCGTCTGGCAATTGCTTTAAACTTAAGTCATTGTAATCGCCCTTAGCAATTGCTGGCAAAACATAGCGCAAATACATAAAATTATTTTCGCTTTTGTTTGCCAATTGTTCGACAAAAGTTGCATCAAGAATGCCCCGCTCTTGAATCCACTTTCTCAGTCCCTCCTTATAGTCAGAATCGGCATTTATAACAAATAGAATATACTCTTTGATATCATCTTGATTAAAATTGACATACTGGTCATCTCTCAAATCTAATTCTTTAACCGGAACTCCCGGAGATACAGACAGTCGCTTTTTACCGAGGTGATAAGGTCGCCTAGTCAGCAGGAAATAAACGTTATCTGGCAGAGTTGTCGGTAAATGTAAAAGATTTTCTCCCAGTTCTTGTTCGACTTCATCCAGTGCATCAATCGCAATTACCAAACGCTCGCCAGCAGGGAGTTTTCCCGCCACCTTTGCGAGTAACTTCGGTAAATCTGCATCTGCTGAATTTTGCAATTCATAGCGGTGAATTAATTGCTGGCGAATGCTCTTCAAAAACAATTCTGGTCGGTTGCGTCCTTCTACCAGAATATTGAAATAGCAGGGAGATTTATGTTCGGAGACGTATTTGGCAACGATCGAACTTTTGCCCATTCCCGCATCCCCGATGATTGTAAAATAACCGTGAGGATTTTCGGTGATAAAGTCCTGAAAAGCCTTAAAAACAAATCGTCGGCCGCAAAAGGTTTTAATTTTTTCTGATATAAGTGATTCAAACTCGGGCGGCAGCGAATTTTCGGCATTCCAATCTTTTGGATCAACAATATCTGTTGGTTCTATCCCTAATGCTTTAGCTATGTTGGTAACTTGCCATCTTTCTACACCATTAGGACATGGTTTTGTACCGAGTAAGCGCTTAAGTGTGTCCTCACCAACCTTAGCTTTTGTCGCTAGTTTTGCTATCGTCAACTCAGCTTCTTGGTATGATTCTCTGAGCTTGATTTTTCCAGTTGGACTCGATTGAACTTTATCGGATTCGCGCATAGTAGGTTTTTAGGTATGGTTGTTAGTTTTTTAGTTAATTCGATAATTCGACAGTTGGACAGTTAGATCGCACTTACATTCTATATTTATTACGCACTCCGAGGCTGATCAACCGGGTTTTTCCCCGGATCTACGAGCTACAACGAAGTATTTCGGAAAAACCCGGTTTCTGGAACCCATGCGTAAATCCTAATTTAATTACTTGTTTCTGACTAGGGCAGATAGGTTTTAATCTCCTGCCCTATCTGCCCTAAATTTTAGGGCAGAACACAAATTAAAACTCGCCCTATCTGCCATTGAGTCTCCCTTTTTGCTCCAGTATTCTAGTTATAGAAACACTATTTAGAAGAGCAAATCGTTATGAACCACAATATTAACCGTGCCGTCAGATCCTTGCCAGCCGTGATTCTCATGGTAGGTGTAGGACTTCTATATTCTCATAAAATCTCAGTGGATGAATTCACTGCTTCCGCCAAGGCCTTGATAGGTTTTAGCAGAATTGAGTATGCTCAATCTAAGGAAAAGAAGAAGGTATTGCAGCAAAAGAGCGATCGACGAAAAGGGAGCTAAATCTAGGCGACGGAGGACACGGCAATGCCGTTTCCCTACCCCCAAAATGATCGATCGCACTCCATGATAAATTCAACCATCCTCCAATTAATTGTAGGGACACGGCACGGCCGTGTCCTGACTTAGATATCCTAGTTTTTAGCCGCCCCAAACCTTCTTCAAAACATCTTGAGGAGAGATGTCTGCCATTTTGCCAGTAGGAGATTTAATGCCCAAAAATCGATCGCTCTTTGGCAACAATTTCGCCGGTTCAGTCGGGCCAAACAAAGCTATTGTATAAGTTTGAACCGCCACAGCTAAGTGCATCGGCGCACTGTCAGTACATATCATCAAATTAGCAGCAGCAATGGTGGCAGCCAACTTGCCGACATCATCCGGCGAGATAACTTTTACTTTTGGACATAACTCGACTAACTTTGTCACGAACTCTGCATCTTCGGGCCCTTTCACAACAACAACAGGCAAATTCGGCTGCCGCTGCTGACAATCTTCAATTATTTGCTTCCAGTTGTCTGTAGGGTAAATTTTGTCAATACCTTTAGACACAGCTAATTGACTGGAACCGCCGTGAATTAGAATGTAACCGCTTTCTTTTACGCCCAACCGCTGCTGTTCGGCTTCCGCCCACTGAATGTCCTGTTTTGGTACATTAATTGCCACTGGCGGACAAGGATTTGTAATGTTAAATCCTTGCAGCAAATCGTGGTACATTGAGGCGGCGTACTGTTCAGTTTTCAGCGGTACAGCAGCAGTGAGAAATCGAGCGCCGTTGGTTCCCGAATAGCCAACTCTCTGCGGAATGCCGGTCAGCCACAGCAGCAGCCCTACAGTCCAGCGCTGGCCAAGGGAAATCACTGCTTCGTATTCGCGATCGCGAATTACGCCCAGTAAATTGCCCCAATCCGCCATCGCGTTGCGGTCTTTGAAGTTGTAAGTTAAGACTTCTTTAACAGACTTGCAGACTCGGTAAGCACTTTTTGCCCTCGGTTCGACAATGACATCAATTTGCGCGTCGGGATAAGACTGCTTGAGGTCATCAAGAGTGGGGAAAAATAAAATTTGGTCGCCAATCCCGCCAGGGACAAGTGCTAGTATTCGCATCATAAACGATCGGGCTATTATTGATCGAGGTAGCTCTCAGAGATCGGCTCTCAACTATCAGCTTATAGTATTTCTAGACCTTAAAAGCTACTGGCTGACAGCTAAACAACTGACTCAAAAGTACAGGACGCTCTTATTATATATATCTAGTTGGGTTAAAAACGGTTAGTAAATGCACTTATTAATTCCTGCAGCAGGTTCGGGGCGACGGATGGGGAGTCAGCGGAACAAACTGCTGCTGACTTTGCTCTCTAAACCTTTGCTGAGTTGGACTTTGGCTGCGGCTGAAGCTTCGCAGCACATTAGCTGGATTGGCATCATGGGTCAGCCAGACGATTTTCCTGATTTTAAAGCAATTCTGAGCGATTTATCTTTGGTTAAGCCCGTGGAACTGATTCAAGGTGGCGCTACCCGGCAAGAGTCAGTTTACAACGGTTTGCAGGCTTTGCCCCCCAATGCCGATCGAGTATTGATTCACGACGGCGCGAGGTGTTTGGCAACTGCTGAATTGTTCGATCGCTCTGCAGAGGCCCTCTTGAGCTGTCCCGGCTTGATTGTCGCCATCCCGGTCAAGGATACGATTAAGGTCGTAGATGAGCGTCGGATCGTGCGAGACACCCCAGACAGAAGCAATTTGTGGGCAGCCCAGACTCCCCAAGGATTTGAAGTGACATTGTTAAAGCAGTGTCACGAAGAAGGGCGACAGAAAGGTTGGGAAGTTACAGACGATGCAGCTTTGTTTGAAAAATGCGGTTTACCAGTGCAAATTGTGGAGGGAGAAGAGACGAATTTGAAAGTCACAACACCCGTAGATTTAGCACTAGCGGAATTTATTTTGCGGCAGAGACACGGGGAATAATTTTGAATTGTGTAATGGGGAATGCGACTCGGCTATGTTGTCGTCATTAGGAAAAAATCTGTAATACAAGTGGAGGATGAAAGCAATGGAATATAGCGGTACATGGCGGATCACAGAGATGGCCATGTGGGATAGCGATTATTTGGACATGGAAGTTGAAGCCTATATCGAGATTGATGAAACAGGTTCAGGAGAATTTCAATTCGGTTTAGTATCAGGTGAAATTGACGGCGAAGTCATAAAAGATGGAAAGGATCAGCGATTTGAGTTTACATGGGACGGGAATGATGAGAACGATCCTGCCTTTGGTAGCGGTTGGCTCAAATTAAAGGATAAAAACTCGGTAGACGGTCGAATCAAATTCCACCAAGGCGACAGTTCTAGTCTTGTAGCTAAGCGCATGAAATAGGCAATCAGCGATCGCACTATTTTAGACCATTGTTTTTAAACCGCAGATGAACGCAGATAAAATCCCATCCGCGTTCATCTGTCTCCATCCGCTGATATCGCGGTAACAAAATCCCCATCTAACCAATAACCAATAACAACTGACTGAGGTTTCTCATGAAGGATTAATCGGAAACTCACCCTCACTATCAACCTCTGGAGCACTTTTAACTAAATCCAAAAACGCAAATACGGCCGGAATTAACAGCCCATCCCGCAAAACAGCCACCCCGATTACCCTCTCAAAATCCGACGGTAAACTGCAAACTTTCACCGAAGATGGTATCGGTTCCGCGGCCAAACGGGGCAGAATAGCTGCACCCAAACCTTGCATCACCATACTGACAATCGTTGAATCTTCGCTGAGTTCGTAACCGATATTTATGGGAAAGTCCGCAGTTGTCAAATACTTGCGAAGCGGTATCGAACAAGCATTTTCAATCGGCTGCAAAATCAGCGGATAATTCGCTAATTCTTCCCAGGTAATCTTAGCAGTTTTACATTGCGCCTTCGGCGGCAGCAAAACCAGATATTTATCCCGCAAAATTTCTCTAGTTTCAAATTCATCGGAGATGGGAAGAGAGACAAAGCCGATGTCTGCTTTGCCCGATCGCAAAGCCTCTTCCACAGCTTGGGTATAATAAACTTCGGTAATGCTGACCGTAATTTTGGGAAAGCAACTGCGAAATTTAGCAATAATACCCGGTAGGATATGAGTGGCGACACTCCGAAAAGTAACTATCCGTACCTGGCCTCCCTGCAAACCTTTTTCTAAATCCGCTTCTTTTACCATCATTTCTAACGATCGCACGATTTGACGCCCGTGACTCACTACCCTTTGCCCCACCGGCGTCAGTTGAGCACCGTGTCGCCCCCGGTGAAATAGCTGCACTCCCAATTCTGTTTCTAAAAAGGCGATGGCGTGGCTGACTGCTGACTGGGAAAGTTCCAATTGCAAAGCCGCCTCGCTAAAGTTTTCACACTCTGCTACAGCTATCAAAGCCTGAATTTGAGAGAGTTTCATCCGCCGGGTATTGATTTCATTCATAGCCTTTTGCCTGAGATGTCAATCTATCTATTTTATTCATACAATCTATGCAAGCAATGCTTTGATTGTCAATTCCCGGAGAGTTAAAGTTAATGTGTTAGGTAAGAGATTGACTTGGACAAAAGTTGCACGCCAACAAGAGTGTGCTGTAATTGCAATAATAATATTGCTTTTGTCAGCTTTTTTTTTAACTTTATTAGTGCAATTTTTGTGAAAGTTATAAGTTAAAGGTGTTGGTTATGTCTACTTGCAAAAATTGGATTAATACCCCCAAAACTCAAGTTGTTTCGATTGCCGATCGAGCTAGAACATCCGAAAAACATAAAGGGCTATCTCTCTTTTCAGCTATCAATAAAATTGGGCAGTTTTTGCTCTACCTCATTTCTAGTGAGGACGAACTGAGAATTTGGCAGACGTGCGATCACTATGGTAACACTTGGTGGCACGGTTGCGATCGGGCTACAGGTCGCTCTACCTGTGTGGCAACGGATGATGAAATGCGCGCTTGGATCGATCGGCGTTATTACCAATAGTAGTGTGTGGGTTGCGTGGAAATGAAGTGAAATACAGCCCTCGATTAGCAATTACCAATTAGCAATTACCAATTACCAAGTAGGAGATGCTATGCTTCAAATATCTTCCGAATGTGCAGCGCCAGATCGCATTATTCTGATGGAAAACGAGGTATACCGATTGCCTCAAACTCATCGAGAAATTCAAGTTTTGTCAGGAATTGCTTGGATCACGGTTGACCAACAGGACATCATCTTGCAAAATTCTGAAAAAGTATCGCTTCCACCCAGCAAAAACTTTGCTGTCATATCCGCTCTCAACAATATGCCGCTGATTATGGCCGTCTGGCAAGATAAAAACCCAGTCATGCGATTTTAGATTTTAGATTTTGGATTGAAGAATTGGGAACGACTGATGATGTATGGGTTTGAAGCACGGGTCTACAGTTGCCTTCTTTTTTGAAACTGGTATCGGAACCTAGTGATTGAGAAAAAATTCGGCAGGAACACCCCAAAAAGCTCTATCTTAATAGTTATCACTTAGCTATTGGAGGACTCGATCGGTGCACTGCCGCTCTTATCACTTCAGCTATCTCGCAGCTATAAGTATTGTGTTATCGCCCGCACTCAGCTTGCTGGCAATTTCAGACGCCCGCGCTTATGCCCCAATTATAAATGCCAGGCGCGCCCAAGCGAGCGACCAGGCTCAGGCAACTGACCCCAAAACGCAAGCAGACGAACTCTTTGAAACAGGAGTAAAACAGCACCGCGAGGGTTTGTTTCGAGAAGCAATCGAGACTTTTGAGCAAGTTTTGGCAATCCGCAAGCAACTCGGCGACCAAGCAGGAATCGGAGAAACCCTCAACAATATGGGGGAAGTTTATGGCGAAATGGGTTTGAGGCCCAAAGCTTTGGAAGTTCTGCAGCAAGCTTTAGTCATTCACCGAGAAATCAGCGGAGGGCGTCGTATCGCGCGCACTCTCAATCTCATCGGTTTCGTCAACCGGATTGGGGACAATTTTTCCGAAGCGATGAAACTGCACCAAGAAGCTTTGGAACTTGCCAAAACTACCGACGATCAAATTGAAATTGGAGAATCCCTCCACAACATCGCGGCCGTGTACGCAGAACAGGTAAATTACGCCAAGGCGATCGAATTTTATCAGCAAGCGCGGACGATTCGCACGGCATCGGGCGATAAACGCGATTTAGGCCGTACCCTCAATAATATGGGTGGCGTCTACTACAACATCGGCGACTTTAATAGAGCGATGGAATTTTACCACCAGGCTTTAGCAATTCGCCGGGAAATCGGAGACCGCGCTGGCGTCGGCCGCCTCCTCAACAACATGGCACTTACCTCCCGCAAACTCGGCAAAGATACTCAAGCGCTGATATATTTTCAGCAAGCAATACCGATGTTAGAAGCAATCGGTGACAAGACAAGTATCGGACGCTTGCTCAACAATATGGGCGCAATTCATGAAAGTCTCGGTCAAAATGCTCAAGCTCTCGAATCCTACGAGGAAGCTTTAAAAATTGCTCGTGAGGGCGGTGACAAAGCCGGAGAAACTACAGCGATGGAGGGCATTAAGCGATTGTCTTCCAGTCAGCTTGTACCGCAATAAGGAGAATTAAGCGGTTCCGCATCGGGCGTGAAGATTGGAAGCGATCAACTTTGGCGATGATTTGACATTCATCTGCAAGTCGTTGTATAATTGATTGCCAAAAATAATAACTAAAAAAGAGGAAAAAGGCTTCAGGGGCGCTATAATTTGATTAAAAGCGTGATCGCAAGATAGAAACAGTTTCTGTAGTAATTGGTCTGCCAGAGCGGCTGCACAACACTTAATCTAAGCTATGGATATCCGTACCGAAAAGCCAGAAGATGTAGAAGCTGTTCGCAACATTAATATTGCGGCATTCGGGCGAAAAAATGAGGCTAACTTAGTCGATAAATTGCGGGGAATTGCATCTACATTTTCCTTCGTTGCGGTACAATCCGATCGCATTGTCGGACAGATTTTCTTCAGTCCGGTTGTCGTGGAAGGAAAATGTTCCAGGAATTTGTCGATTCTAGGGTTAGCGCCAGTCGCAGTTCTACCCAACTATCAGCGGCAAGGTATAGGAACGCTGCTGATCCAGCACGGTTTAAAAGAATGCGGGCGATCGGGATTTCAGGCAGTAGTTGTGCTTGGTCATCCAGATTTTTATCCGCGTTTTGGGTTTATTCCTGCTAGTAGAAAGAGCTTAAAATGTGAATATGATGTGCCCGATGAAGCGTTTATGGTGTTGGAGTTAGAAAGTGGAGCTTTGCAGGATTGCAGCGGCACGGTGAAGTATCGATCGGAGTTTAGTCTATGCGAGTGATATTAATTCCGATGAAGGACGGAATTATTCATCTCTCTCTGATTTCCCTCTGCGTTCTCTGCGTTCTCTGCGGTTAAATCATTCCGATGCAACCGGAACTGATCTGACGCAGTGGCGGTTTTTATCGTGATCTATCGTAAAAAATTATAAAAATAACCTTTAGTATTCACAGTGGAAAATGGTTGTGCTGTACTTGCCTTTGTGAACCATAAAACTTCTACAACTATTACCCAGGAAAGTTATTTAAACGCCCCCTTTTCCCTTCTCCCCTTTTGCACATTGCAAAGCAAACACCGGAGTCAGAGCAGATTTCCCCTTCAGAGCAAGAGATCCCAAAGCCTCGCAAATAAAGTTTAGCTCGATCGACTCATACACCCTTTCAGCAATCAAAATTTGGTTTTCCCCCGCCTTGCTCATCAACCGAGCCGCCGTATTCACCGTATCGCCGAGGATATTAAACTCCCTGCGCCCTCGCGGTTCCCCAACCTCAGCAGCAAACACCGGCCCCCGCGACAGCCCAATTTGACAGCTTACTTTTACTTCTTCACCCGCGATAATTACCAGAGGCCAACCTACAATCAGATCTCGGATCGCAATCGCCGCACTAGCCGCGCGGCTGGCATCATCTGTGTGAGCGTCAGGTACGCCAAAATAAATCAACATATCCGAACCGTCTAAGTGCGCCGTTACTTTTTGCAACACGCCTCCTTTAGCTGAGACTACAGCATCAATCGACGCAAACACCCGAGAAAAAGCCACTATCAGATTGACTTCTTCCTCTAGCGAAGCTTTGTCCACAGACTCCGGTAAACCAATCAAGTTGACAAACATCACCGTCGGTTCAGGAAAATCCGGCGGAATTTTCCGCCTGTCTGCATTTTCCACCAGCAGTCTCAGGATAGTTTTGGGAATATAACTAGCAAGGGGTTCAAGCCGATTCACAGCTTCCCCGATTTCTTTTACCAAGCCCGCCACGCTGCGATCGAGCAAGACCGAACTCGGCATCCGCCGCCCAGTCAAAGTGATATCATACTCTCCGAGTCGATCGTCCGTGAAATCGTCCGCCACCAAAAAATAACCCGGTTTCCCGGGTTCAAAACGAAATTGCTCTCCCAAAGACTCTCTAGCAGTTTCCGTCACACACACCCGCCCCACAGTTCCAGAACCCTCAGCTTGCTTGGCTTGCTGCACTGAATGCCCCAGCAGTACGTGGGCCATCCGCAGCGGGGTACCGATGTCAGCACTAATATAGCGACCGCAATGGATGCCCACCCGCATCCTCAAAGACAAAACACCCCGCGCCGTTTCAATATTGGCAAATTCAGCCATCGCCCGCTGCATCCGCAAACCCGCCCGCACCGCCCTGGCTGTATCCTCTTGGTAAACTCCTGACAGAAACTGCACCAGCATCGCATCTCCGGTAAACTCCAGCAAATCCCCGCCCGATTTGCTGACAATTTCAATCATCGAGGCAAAATAGTCGTTAATCACGCCCAGCAGGCTTTCAGCTCCCTTGCGCCCTAGGGTCGCATTCGCTTCCAACAGCGAGGTAAACCCTGCCAAATCCGTGAACAGTAAGGTGCCTGTTTGCCACTGGTAGCGCACCTCGCCCGGATTGGGCGGAGATTCGGACACGAGCCTCGGTACGTAGTCGTGGAGGATGTAGCGCAGAGTTCGCAGGTGCTCGAAAACCCCCATGAGCGTTGCCGGGGAAGGATCTACCCACGCAGCAGCGTACAGTTGAGCCGAAAGGAGCGATCGCAGCCGCAGTTCGATCGCAGCCAAGGGAGGATTGTAGGTTAATCTATTAATAATTTCCACCTAAGTTTATTCTTAAAAAATAGGGTAAGTTCGATCAATCTAGAGGCAACACCAATAACTCGACCTATACCATTATGATAAGTTTCCAGTGACTCTATACCAGTCCAACCCACAACCCACGATAGAAACTTCCGAAAGTCACAGCTTGCTAGCTCCCGATTTGATCCGAGCTGCTCGCTCTGCCTATGGTATGTATCTGAAAGTGCATTCCGATCAGATGCAGCGTCCGGCGGGTGTAGTTGTCAGTCAAGGAAGCGATCGAGGCCAGGTAATTTTTGCTTCGCAGCCGATTTTATTGCCCGGTGAACGTTTTGTTACTTTTGACGAAATTGAATCTCAAATGTATTAATTGCTAATTGGCCAAACAGGGCATTGGCCAAACAGGGCATTGGGCATTGGCCAAACAGGGCATTGGCCAAACAGGGGATTGGGCATTGGCCAAACAGGGGATTGGGAAATTGACAACTAATATTTATGTTGGCTCGAACGATTGTCAAAAAATAGGTTTGTAGTGAGGACTAAAGTCCTCAGAATTTGACTCTTGACTAAAGTCCCTACTACAAACCTTATGAGTAATTGACCGGACAATATCTAACAATTAATAAATAACCACAGTCAACAGACAACAGTCAACTTAATGGAAATTATCTTTAATTGCCTTGTCATGGCGATCGTCTTTATTGTCGGAGCGGCTATTGGCAGCTTTCTAAATGTGGTAGTCTATCGGTTGCCTGCGGGTTTGTCGGTGATCAACCCTCCTTCTCGCTGCCCCAAATGTTTAAATCAACTCAGAACTTACGAAAATATACCCGTTTTCGGTTGGCTGTGGCTGCGGGGACGCTGCAATCACTGCCACAGTCGGATTTCAGTCCGCTATCCGCTGGTGGAAGCAGCTACGGGTTTGCTGTTTTTGTTAATTTTCTGGCGGTTTGGGGTGACAGTGCAAACTCTGGGCTTTTGGGCTTTGTTTAGCTGGTTGTTGGCTTTGTCTTTGATTGATTGCGATACAATGACTTTGCCTAATTCTTTAACTCGATCGGGTTTGGTGCTCGGATTGGTTTTCCAGGTGGCGAAAGGTTGGTGGCCGACTTTTAGTTTGATCGACTCGATACACTATCTGGTACTCGATGGCATCGCCGGAGCAGTTGTCGGGTTGTGGCTGTTTGACGCGATCGGACTCGCCGGGACGATCGGCCTGGGGCAGAATGCTATGGGCGCCGGAGATACCAAATTGGCCGCCTTGATGGGAGCTTGGCTGGGCTGGAAATACTTGCTGCTAGCGGGATTCATCGCCTGTATAGCCGGGGCTTTTGCCGGTGGCGGGGCGATCGCCCTCGGCTTGCTCGATCGGCGTCAACCCATGCCTTTCGGCCCGTTTCTGGCTCTCGGTACAGCAATTACAGCTCTGTGGGGCGAAGCCATATTATCTACTTACTTGCAGTTGTTTTTCCCGAATTTTAGTTTCTGATCGGCAGGTAGTCAGGCGCGATCGGACATAATATTGTCTCAAAAATTGGTAAAATTGTTCCGTGTCTTGGATTACACTTACAACCACTAGCTTTCGTTGGGAAGCGGAATTAATGCAGCAGCTCCTAGCTGCTCATGAAATACCGGCCCGGATTGTAGACTTGGGCATAGCATCTTATTTAGGGGCTGGAAGTGCTACAGCCCTGCAAGTTCTTCCAGAACACCAGCGAACTGCATCGCTCCTCATCAGTCCCGTTGAAGATGAGTCTGAATCGGGTGATTAGTCATTAGTCATTAGTCATTAGTCACTAAACAACTAGCAATTGACAACTAGCAACTGACAACTAACAATTACTAATTACCAATTCCCAATTACCAATTACCAATTACCAATTACCAAGTTTTAATGTCTCTATTTGATTGGTTTGCAAATCGACGAAAATCAGTACCGAACTCCCAAGAACGGCCGGAACGAGAAATTGCGGACGGGCTTTGGAATAAATGCGAAGCTTGCGATGCCCTGAGTTATACCAAAGACCTGCGAGCAAATCAAATGGTTTGCTTGGAATGCGGGCATCATATCAGAGTTTACAGTGACGATCGCATCGAGCAGTTGATCGATCCCAATACCTGGGTACCCATTAACGAAAGACTGCACGCCACAGATCCCCTGAAATTTCGCGATCGCAAAAAATATAGCGATCGACTCCGAGAATTTCAAGAAAAAACAGGCCACCTAGACGCCGTAGAAACAGGCATCGGCAAACTCGAAAATTTGCCAGTCGCCCTCGGAGTCATGGAATTTCAGTTCATCGGCGGCAGCATGGGCTCAGTAGTCGGAGAAAAGCTAACTCGCCTCATCGAACACGCCACGCGGGAACGCTTGTCCGTAATCATTGTCTGCGCTTCCGGTGGTGCGAGAATGCAAGAAGGAATGCTCAGCTTGATGCAAATGGCTAAAATCTCCGGGGCTCTGGAACGCCACCGGGAAGCGAGACTGCTTTACATCCCGATTTTGACCCACCCGACCACCGGCGGCGTCACCGCCAGTTTTGCCATGCTGGGAGACATTATAATTGCAGAGCCAAAAGCTACTGTGGCCTTTACGGGCGGCCGGGTAATCGAGCAAACTCTGCGCGAAAAGCTGCCGGAAAATTATCAAACTTCCGAATACTCCTTCGCCCACGGTTTTGTAGACTTGATTGTACCTCGGACTCAATTAAAGAAAACTCTTGGTCAGCTCATCAGCCTCCACCAGCCCCAGCCTTTCTTGGCAGACTCAGAATTCCCCGCCCTCGAAGCCAGCGACAACCACGTTTTGCCGCCGCAGACTCACGCTTTCAAACTTTCTCCCTAAGCTGCTGCGCCGGAGGATTGTCTGTTGGTGAGTCCCGGGCACAGAGGGAAATTTCTGAGGAATTGCGAAAAACCTGGCTTATACCAAAAATATTGAGTTTGTTAACGAGACGTTCACGCAGACACGGGGTTTTTAACCCCGCCCGCGCAACTCCTATTGGTAATAACGACCCAGCAGTGGGATGATATTGATCGGAAGTTGATTGGCGCTGAAGTTAGGCTGGGCAAAAATGCCTAGTCGCAGTTAGCGGTTAGTTAGCTTGCGATCGAACAAAATCTCAGAACAAACTAACAGAACAAGCTAACAGCGCTTTCTGAAATTGTCCGGCTTTCAGTTAATAGCCGTCAACTCAATTTTGACCTGTCAGCGACCTAAAAATTATGGGTTTTGCAGACCTGTCCATCGCAGAAATAGCAGAGGACTTCAACGTCCCTGTTGAAGAAGTGATCCGCTTGTGCGATGAGTTGGAAATTGCCTACAAGCACCCTCAAACCCGTTTGGCTTTGGAGGATGTTAAGGCAATTATGTCCACTCTCGAAAAAAGGCGCGACTCAAAACTTCTTGCAGATTAGATCGCAAAATTCCTCTACCTTTAAAGGTATGGCTGCACCAACTTTCGCCAGTTGTTGCAGAAAGAGGGAATTTTGAACACAAATCTGTTTGCCAGCTATACTCTCTTAGCGTTCAATAATTTGCCGGATTTTTTTAAGGAGAACCATGCTTAAAAGATATTTCATTGCTCTGACCGCTGTATTCTTGAGCTTTCAGTTATTTGTCAGCAGTGCGATGGCTGTCGAACTGAGTCCTGAACTTCGCACTGTGACTTTGAATGACAAGGGTGCTCCGGTAGTGCTGAGCCTCAAACAAGTTCAGCAAGGCAAACGCCTATTCAATTCGGCTTGCGCTCAATGTCACGCTGCGGGCATGACAAAAACTGACCCGAACGTGAATTTGAGCCCGGAAACTCTGGCTTTGGCTAACCCGCCCCGGAATAATATTGAGTCGCTGGTGGACTTTATGAAAAATCCCACCACTTATGACGGGTTTGAGGAAATTTCGGAACTGCATCCGAGCATGAAGAGTGCAGATATTTTCGCTGAGATGAGAAATCTCTCGGATGACGATTTGTACGCGATTGCCGGTCACATTCTGTTGCAGCCAAAAATTGTCTCCAAGCAGTGGGCTGGTGGCAAAGGCGCTCGCTAATCGATTTTAGATTTGAGATTTGAGATTTTGGATTTTGGATTGGGAGAGGGCTGAAGTTCGGCAATAATTGCTGGCTCGTCGTTTTTCGCTCTAAAATCTGAAATCTAAAATTTACCTCCGGCTCATTGATTCTCGCAAAAGGTTGTAGTCCCTCATGCTGCGTCGTGGTGCTTTTGTCTGCTTTCTGTTGGGGATGTTAATTATTTTGCCGATCGTGCTGTTGGCTCCTCAACCTGTTTTGGCTGCTGCCGATTCTTACGTGAATAGGTATTTACAAGCCAGCGAACCTGTGGCTCTGGAGTTGGACTCTGAGGGACATACTCGCTTGTTTTCGGCTCAGGATTTGTCTGCGGGCAAAGTTTTGTTCGAGCAAAATTGCTTGAATTGTCACGTCGGAGGAGCTAATTTGCCCGATCCGACGATATCTCTGTCTTTGGCTGACCTTAAGGGGGCAACGCCTCCCCGCAACAACATCAATAGTCTGGTGGGGTATCTGAGAGAACCGATGACTTATGACGGTACTGAGGAGACTTTTTGGTGCCGCCAAGTGCCGGAAAGCTGGATGCCACAGGCTGAGATTGAAAATTTAGCGGCTTTTGTGATCCGGGCTGCTCAGAAAGCTCCGGGCTGGGGCGTGGAGAATTTTGAGAGTTGAACTGCCACTGCCAAAAAGTGGTAAATTACTCGAAAGAAGGCGATACGACTGCGCGATCGCGCCTGTTTTAACAGGTAAAATATCTAAAGAATCACCCTTTGCGTGTCCATTAGAGGAGAACTGCGTTGAAAAGACTCTTATCGATCGCCCTGTTAGCGATCGCAATTTTTACTGTTGGCTTTGGCCGCCCTGCTTTGGCAGGAGATGCCGCTAACGGAGCTAAAATCTTTAGCTCGAACTGTGCTGCTTGTCACATCGGTGGCGGCAACGTGGTTATGGCCATGAAAACCTTGAAAAAGGAAGCTCTTGAGAAGTACGGTATGAATTCTCTCGAAGCTATTACCACTCAGGTAACTAAGGGCAAAAATGCTATGCCTGCTTTCGGCGCCAAGTTGAAGCCCGAACAAATTGAGGATGTAGCAACCTACGTGCTCTCCCAATCTGAGAAAGACTGGAAAGGCTAAACTGCCTCTTTGAAGTCGGGAAACCTGGGCGGGTTTGATTTAATTTAAAACTTGTCCTCCCGATCGCACCCTCTCTCACCCTTTGGCGAATAAATATCGGTTTGCAGCGATCTTAACCTATTGGGGAAAGCGCGCCAGAAATCCGATTTTTATTAGCTCAAGGGCGAGGGAGGGTAATTTTATTTTAGATTGAAGATTGAAGATTGAAGATTGAAGATTTTAGATTGAAGATTGCTCAATGCTGATTTAGTAGAAATTGTCAAGCATTTTATATAAAGATTTATTGTGGCTGCGATTCCTAAATTAAAAGTGTGTGCTAGGATATAACCCCTTATTAGCAAAGCTTTGAAATCGAGATTAAAGTCGATCTGCAAAGTGGAATCTACACCTGCCATGAACGTAAAAACATCAGCAAAAGTTAAAACTCAAGTTAAAACTCTCGGAGACGCTGCATCTGGGGCGATTGAGAAATATTTCCGCAAAAGTGTAGCGCACGAGGCTGAAGTTATCAAAGACAAAGACGCGGAAGAACTTCATCAAATGCGCGTGGGATTGAGACGTTTGCGATCGGCTGTGACTGGTTTTGCTCCGGTTTTAGATTGGCCAAAAGAGGCTTCTGAACGTAAAATTGGTAAGGTGGGGCGGATTCTGGGAACTCTCAGGGATTTGGATGTGATGCTCGAAAGTCTCCAAAACCGCTATTACCAGAATTTGCCGACTGAAGAACAGGAAGTTTTAGATAAGGCTTTGTTGAATTTGCTCAAACAGCGACACCGCGCTTTGAAAGGGGTGAGGGCGATTTTAGAGCACAAAAGCTACGAATCGCTAAAGCAGTCGATCGACGATTGGTTGGAAGAACCGCAGTTTCAGGCGATCGAACATTTGCCAATTGCTGAGGTTTTGCCAGATTTACTGTTACCTCAAGTCAGTGAGTTTTTCCTGCATCCGGCTTGGCTGTTGGGTACAGAATATGAAGATGGTAAAGTTAAAGTTGTTGATGATTTAAATGCTGAGGCTGTCGAAGAGAAGTTAGCAGCCGAGGGAACTATTCTGCATGATTTGCGGAAGCAAGCTAAGCGGGTTCGCTATTTGATGAATCTGTTTGGGGATTTTTACAGCGAGACTTACGAAGTTTATGTCGAAGATGTCAAAGCTATTCAGGAATGTTTGGGCGATATTCAAGACAGTGAAGTTTTAGGCGAGTTTCTGACAGATTTTGTCGATCGCGATCTGAAAAAAGAGTTGCCGAAATTGGCTGGTTTATTGGCCGAAAATCGCTATGCAGCTTGGCAAAAATGGCAGATTTTGCAGCGCAGGTATTTGAGTTCGGAAATTCGGCAAGGTTTGCGATCTACTTTAATTCATCCTGTGGTTGAAGATGCTGCTAAGGGAAAGTTGCCCCAGGAAAGTTAGGTTTTTCGCGAGGAGAGAGTGCGATCGACTGATGGGAGGGACTAAAAGAGGGATATTTGTAGGGACACGGGATTGCAGTGTCCTTCATTGTGTAACTCAATCAAGGGCGATCACTCTTAGGGATAGGTTCAAGAAAAAACCTTAAAATTACTCTTTCAAAAATAACTAGGACGGGCAAGATGCCCGTTCAAAAAAACATTTTTTCTTGTGGAATGGGCATCTTGCCAGTTCCACAATTTTATTAAAAGGACTTTTGCAAGAGGTCTAATTACTCTTTTCAGTAACGAGTTAAAATCCGAATTACTTCACCAGTGTGAAGTAAAAGAAAGGGCGATAGCGTTTTTTACCATAGCAAATCACGACTGCAACCACTTCATAAACTTATTCGTCGCAGTACCAATAGACTCTCCGACTTGTTTCTTCAAACGCCACCGCTGAAACGCTTGATCGTAATCTTCCCCTTCAGTTTGATACACATTCCAAGCATTTAGCGACAATCCCAATCCCCACGTTAGTAAAATGAACAGCGACCAAGAAAGCTCGTGGGATCCAGCTAGATTAAACAAAACTAGAAAACTATTGATAATGCCGTACTTGGTCACATTTTTCTGCAATTTGCGACGACGGTAAGAGTTAAAAACCAGCTTTTCTTGAAATTCTCCTCTAGTTGCTAACCATTGCTGTTCCGCCGCCACAATATCCTGTTCGGAAATGCCCAATTCCGCTGCAATCTCGAAAAGCTGCACTCTAGATAATTCCCCTTCATCCTGTCGCCGCGCGATCGCAAGCTGTAAAATACCTTGAGCATCCTCTGAACCGTAAATTTGATTTATTTGACTTTCATTTGTCGCCATAACAGGTTTCCTATAATTTCTGACATCCTTTCTATGATAGAGATAGACGCCGTTAAACGGCAGGTAGTGACATTGGCGGATTTCAACACCCGGACATTTGAGCGATCGAGACTCCTGACTATGGAAGGGGAAATCAAATAACTGATATATTTCCTCAAATTGCAACTAATTAATTTCCCGAACTTTGACTAAGTTTGCTATCTCGTTTCAACATAAATTGATAAAATATCCCAAACAAAATCACCGCAATCATTCCCACCACTAAAGAACCTTCACCCTCATGCCAATATTTAAACAAATCTAGGCGATTAGATGCAACTAACAAAGCCATTCCCGCCACCCGAAAAGCATTAATAATAAAACCACAAATGACAGCGAAACCTATTACCAAAGCCTTATTTTGTTTAGTAGGAAACATCAACAAACAAATTACAGCTAAACCTAGTAAGTAATTCATTGCCTCTATACCCGAACAACCCCCATTTACCAACACCCTTCCTGTCGGTAAAGCAACATAATTACCGTCACGTGTTACATTAAAACCGACATACCACAATGAATAATAAGCAAATTTAGCAGTAAGCGAGGTAATAAAATCCACTAAAGGTAACGTAAGGACACTGGGGGTGCCATGAAAAAATAGTATTACCAATTCACGCCAATATAGTTTTAAGTTCTGAAAACCTACCGCAAGCAGGCTTAAACCTAAACCCGACAAAAAAGGTGCAAGTCTTAAAAAAGGATCGAATTTACTGGAAACCACAGCACTTTTAAATAAAATAAAAGCTATTAATAGCGTCCCTGCTACTTTCGATAATAGGTCACTTTTTATCTCACTCTGTTTGAGAATATCCTGGTTATCCCAAAGCAGGGAACCCACAGCGAACCAAAAAACTATACTCATCCAAAAATGAGCAATATCGTCCAGTTTCCACAGGAGTGTCATATTCAGAGTTACTAAAGCTGTGGCGATAATGATGAGCCAAAAAAGTTTTCTCTTGAACATTTTAGATATTAGTTATTAGTTGATTGATGAGAGCCATACTTCGGACAGTTTTTGATTGCCAACCGTACAATAAGGGTTTCAAGGCGATTCGGCAATCAAAGTACCAACGAAAAATCGAGGGTTTCAGACTACGAACTAAAAACAGTCTAGACTATTGTTAGATCATATCATAAAAATAGTAGGGGAGCTGGAAAACTCATTAGCTTGAAACCCTCCTACGGCAAGGACTCGGACGATTTTAAGTGCCGTAAATCTTTGAGATGAGGTTAGTAGACACTCAGGAATTTGATGGGTGGTGAAACTCAGATGCAACCCATAGCTCAGGATTAGGATACCTATTGAAAAGACGGCTACTCGAAATGATTGGTTGGATGCCTAGCACTGGCTTACTCAGGCGCTGTAAGCAAAGACTAACAAGGAAGTGAATCAACAATAATTAAAAATAAGTAGTCTTAATGAGGCTTGGGTTTCTTGAGAGTAGACGCAATTGGTACAGCGGATGGCGTGACACTGAGGTTTGAGTAAATAAGGCTGAGCGAGTGAGAGCTCTAGCAATGATCCATGGTGATTATCTCCTTTTAAAGAATCTCAGTGTCTTTAGATAAATTATTAAGAAACAGCCTTATGGTAGTTCTTAAATGCGCTGTCTAGGGGCGACTTGACGTTCAATATCACTACCCTGGGGTGCTGTAATTACGCCACCCAACTAGCGATAATTGATCCTTGAACTGTGCCGCATCAATTCGGCTCAGTCGGTTGCGGACATTGCTCGCCCTCTAAGAGGTTTCCATGCCTAGTTGATAGACGGGATTCCTAGGACTCAATTATATATCTTAATAACAGCCGTAGCGCTGCAAATGTGTTTGAGCTCGGCTTCCAAGTCCGGGGTTTTCACGGTGGCGCACTATTAGATAATAAGAAACCTGGTTTCTTGGTGAAACCAGGTTTTTAGTTCTCTCATAAAATAATCAGTTTGACATCAAGCCAGGATGGAAAACCAGTTGAAACGATCGCCTATTCAGCCTTTTGAGCCTGAGCGCGTTGTTTTTTGAACATAGTACCAAACCCAACAGCGGCTCCAGCAGCCAGCATTGTTAAAGGTTCAGGAGTAGCTTCAGTGTTGCTAGTGCTGATACTGCTGACAAAAGTATCGCTACCGCCATTAATACCCTGGACGTGCAACCCTAGTCTCAAACTACCCGCATTCAACGCGGAAACTACGTTAGCATAATTACCATTAAAGCTCAATCCCAAAACTTCACCACTTTGGACACCGTTAGACGCAGAACCATTTTTCGTAGCTGAAAAATCAGTAGACCAAGCAGTAAGGTTCCCACTTTGTGGCATATTAGCAGCTCCATTATCTTTAAAATCAACGCTGCCAGTATTACCAACATCAATGCCAAAGGCGCTCAATAAATTGCTATTAGAACCTGTGTCAAAGTAAACTGAACCAATAAATATGCCGGGTACGGATGTATTTTTATTGGCAATGTTGAACAGAACTTTATTTAAGCCATCCTGTGCAACAGTAAAGCTAAAGTCCTTAGCATAAGCGTCTCCAACCGTGTCGCCACCAGCGATATTACCAAAGCTGAAGGCGGATGCAGGTGCTGCAGATACTGCACTAACAGCGGCGACACCGGCAACAGCTAAAATAGATTTGACTAAGTTTAATTGGAATTTCATGGTTGATACCTTTATTTTTAAGTTGACTGGAAGCTGGTTTTTTTCTTTCACATATTCAATCTAAACCGAAGCACAAGTTAATGCAAGTAGTTTTGATAAAGATTCTATGAAGATTGGGAATACTCTTATTGGATTTCGGCAAAATGCCTAAATTGATGGCTTCTAGCTAGCTATTTCCTATGGCGTGCATCAAAAAATAGGGGTGCTGCCACCCGGATTTTAGTCCTGACTTTACTCTCTTTTAAAAATCTCTAACCCAGCTTCCTAAACTGGGTTGTCACACAGCATAATTACTGATAAAACTCTTTCTAAACTCTAAATTATGCCCTTTAAAAGTTTTTTATCGGTGAATGTACGGTATAAAAGTTTAAGTGAGAGGTTGATTGCTGGGTAAAAATAGATAAAAACCGATGGTGACAGTTGAAGTGGCAGAATGTGGGCTATAACTTAGTACAAAATCTTGGATCGTATTCGGTGGGTCGATTCTCGCTTTCGGATTCAGCAACAAGCGCCATTTAGACTTATATATTGCACCATTACCAAGAACCGGCTCTCCGGCCCGTTCCACAAAGAATGAGTTTTCTTGTGGGGAGTAGGGGTCGGGCAGCAGAGCCCGCCGAAAACAGGCTTATTGATGATGGTGCAATATTTCAGTTTGGAGAGGAATGGTTTCGGTGCTCGTTATTATCTGTGACGCCGGAACTTTGGCCGAGTAAAGGGACGACTCGACTTTCTACGACATAGTTTTCGGAAAGCCTCTACCGTTACGGCTGTTTCATTCTCATGAAAAGCAGCTTTTTGTACGGGTCGTACCAAGAATGCGGACCCGATTCCTTCACAATTTCTTAAGCATTTGGTGGGATGGGGACAGCCACGAGGGGCAGCCCCTACAAGAGAATGAAACAGCCCTGCGTCTACCGTAGAAGGCGCGGTGGTTGTTATCTAAAAATGTTGGGACTAATAATTCTATTTGTGGGTCTGCTTTCGCTAAAAATTGGTTAATATTATTTTTCTCAAAAAGCTCGCTCCGAAGGTTTAACGGGTGATAAGCAAGTAGCAATACTTGATGCAGTAAGGGTTTGAGTAGCTTGCCGTCAAAAAAATGTGTGCGTGCGATCGCTAATTTGTAGACTTTCTGCAGGGTCTAATCACGATCGTTCGTGTTTGCTACCATCAAAATGGTTAATAAACTTGTGATAATTACTACTCTATTGAGGAGGTTGAAGAGCCTAAACCCTCTAAATATCAAGGTTTCAGTGGCTTTGTCACTCCGTCAATTCCCAGATTCAGTTTGGCACTGTTTGAGGACAGCAGCAGGAACCGCCGCAATCAGCAAAAATTTTCCCAGCCCTTGATTGAAGGTTCTCCGAGAGGATGCACTCATTTGACATCTAAATTATCAGCGATCGTATGAAAACAGGATTATCAGCAGCAACTCAGCTAAAACATCTCGCGCTAAACTGCTAGAGAACTGACAAGGTTAACCCGCACGAGTTCAAGTGGATTTGATTGTGGTCAACCGTCTTGCTCAATCCCAAACCCTTTATCTGCCAAAACACGCCGAAAATCCGATCGACTGGTGGGCCTGGTGCGACGAAGCCTTATAAAGGATCTGGAGGGAAAATCAACCGATTTTTCTGTCAATTCGTTATTGTAGCTGCCACTGGTTTAGGGTGATGGCAGGTGAAGCATTTTGCGATCGGGCGATCGCAAGCTGTAAAATACCTTGAGCATCCTCTGAACCGTAAACTTGACTGATTTGAGTTTCATGAGTTGCCATAACGAGTTTCCGATAATTTCCGAAATTATTTCTCTCATACATATAACCGCAGTTAAACCGCAGGTAGGAATAGGTCGCGGATTTCAACACCCTTTTAAGAACAGGCAAGATGCCTGTTCCACAAAAGATTTTACTTATTGTGGAACAGGCATCTTGCCTGTTCCCGATAGAGGTACAAAATACCAATAACTAACCCAAAGTATACATCCAGCCATCCCTCGCGCAAATCCTCACAATTCCGTCCCAAACTACAGGCGTCGCCTCAAATGACAAACCCGGCTTAAATCTCCCCGATTCTATTACTTTCAGACGGTAAAACTCCCCTTTAGCATTTTTCAAAGCATTCTGATCCCCCGACTTCGCTCGTTCCCAATTCAAATTGAACAAATAAACACCGTTGTATCCCGCACTGATCAGTTTATTGCCATCGGTAAAAATCGGAGTTGAAATTGAAGAACCAATCGCTTTTTTAAAGACTATTACCGGAGTATCGTAAGACTGGTTACGCCAAGGAACAGCAATTTTTTTACCTGTAATCATATCTTGGGAACCGATGTACAAATTGCCGTCGAGCGCATTTGTGGCAAACAGCGCCGGAAACTCCCCTGAATTGTACTCGTCATTCAACGCCACAGAGCCAATTATCCCGCCTTCCCAGCTAGAAACTCGGCGATTCCCAGTCGGCAAAAACCATTCAACACTGGCATTCGGTTCCTTGTTTGGATTTAGCTTCAGCACTCCGCCGTTGCCCTGAATGTATTGTTTTTCAATGGCACAGAACAGTTTACCTGATTTAGAAATTACAGCACTTCCATCCAAATCTGAACCAGTATAAAAATCCCAAACTATCTTTTTAGTTTCAATGCTAATACCGTAAATATGACCGGAACCAGCAGCTATAAAAATTCTATCTTTGAGCCTAGATGGTGATGACTCCGCTACCAAGTTGCCGCCGTGTTTGCTGATATCTCCGGCTGCATAAAGCTGTACTTCCGACAAGATACTTGGCTGCTTGATGCCTTGTTTGATTTTTGCATTGCTTGTGGAACTATCGAGAAAATAGCCGATCGCATTTTCCCCTGCATTGAACAAAACGCCACCGCCAATGTCCAAAGCGCTGCTGTCATTATCCCGGCTGTAGCTGGGCGTTCTCCTGATGTCCAATTTCCAGAGTTCCTTGCCAGTTCTAAAAGATATTGCCCTAAAACTCGGCACGACTCTTTTGCCACCCCCGCCACTGCGGCTGCCTTGCAAAATCACAATTCTGTTTTCAGCGCTCGCTTTTTCATCGATATAAATTGTTGATGAACCTTTGATTATATCATCAAATTTATAGCGCCAAACTTCTTTATTGGTAGCAATATCTATTTTTCGCAAATTGTGGTCATAAGCACCGATAATTAAATAAGTTTTTCCCCCGTCTCTGGTAATAGTCGGCTGTCCTGTCCAACCGGCACCGCTCCAAACTACAGACCGCCTTCCCAGAAAAGTCCGGCCACTTCCTAGTGGAAATTTGTCGATTAACTTCAAGCTTTTCGGAACACCTCTGCCGTAGAACCGACGCTTGTCATTACCTAAAAATGTTGGGACTAATAATTCTATTTCTGGGTCGGCTTTGGCCAGAAAATTGTTAAGATTAGTTTCTAATAAAGCTTGTTCCGACGATGCAGTTTGACTCAGTTTGATAACAGCAGGAGGAACAGCAGCACTCAGCAAAAATTGTCCGAGCTGTTGATTGAAGGTTCTCCGAGATGATAAGCTCATATTGGATCGAGATAATCAGCCTTAATATTAAAACATAATTATCAGCGACAACTCAACTAAAACATCTCGCGCTAAACTGCTAGAGGACTGACAAGCTTACCCAGCACGAGTAAAAGTATATTTGATTATGGTCAACCGTCTTGCTCAATCCCAAAGCCTTTACCTGCGGAAACACGCCGAAAATCCGATCGACTGGTGGCCCTGGTGCGACGAAGCCCTAGAAACAGCCCGAAGCGAAAATAAACCGATTTTCCTGTCAATTGGCTACTCTAGCTGCCACTGGTGTACGGTGATGGAAGGGGAAGCATTTTCCGATCGCGCGATCGCCCAATACATGAATTCGCATTTTATACCGATAAAAGTCGATCGTGAAGAACGCCCGGATATCGACAGCATTTATATGCAAACCTTGCAAATGATGACCGGTCAAGGCGGTTGGCCACTCAACGTTTTTCTGACTCCAGACGAGCGAGTTCCCTTCTACGGAGGCACTTATTTTCCTGTAGAACCGCGCTACGGACGGCCGGGATTTTTAGAAGTTTTGCAAGCAATTCGCCGCTTTTACGACACAGAAAAAGGCAAAGTAGAAGCCTTCAAAGCAGAGATTTTAGGCAACCTCCAACAGTCTGCCGCGCTGTCAGGAGTAACTGCCGAATTAAATCGCGAACTCTTCCAAAAAGGCTTAGAACTCAACACCGGAATTATTGCGGGCAACAACCCCGGCCCCAGTTTTCCGATGATACCTTATGCTGAACTAGCACTGCGCGGAATGCGATTTAATTTTGAATCAAAATACGACAGCAAACAAGTCTGCACTCAGCGCGGATTAGATTTAGCATTGGGCGGCATTTACGACCACGTAGGCGGCGGATTTCACCGCTATACGGTTGATGCGACTTGGACTGTGCCACACTTTGAAAAAATGCTCTACGACAATGGTCAAATTGTTGAGTATTTAGCAAATTTGTGGAGTGCGGGAATACAAGAACCGGCTTTGGAAACTGCGATCGCGGGGACAGTAGAATGGTTGAAGCGAGAAATGACCGCGCCAACAGGCTATTTTTATGCTGCACAGGATGCGGACAGCTTTAACACTTCTGAGGAAGTTGAACCGGAAGAAGGAGCATTTTATGTCTGGAGTTATGCGGAACTGGAACAACTATTAACTGCTGAGGAATTGGCGGAAATTAAAGCACAGTTTACTGTTAGTCGCAGCGGCAATTTTGAAGGCCAGAATGTATTGCAGCGCCGCCACCCAGGAAAACTGAGCGACACGGTAGAAACGGCTTTGGCTAAACTCTTTGCTGTTCGCTACGGTGGCAATCCCGATACTGTAAAAACCTTTCCGCCAGCCCGCAACAATCAAGAAGCTAAAAACGACAGTTGGCCGGGTAGAATTCCCGCAGTTACTGACACCAAAATGATTGCTGCTTGGAATAGCTTAATGATTTCGGGTTTAGCCCGCGCGGCAGCGGTTTTTGGAAATTGGGAATATCTGGAATTAGCTGTGACAAGTGCTAATTTTATTTTAGATAATCAGTGGACGCATGGGCGGTTTCAGCGGTTGAATTATGACGGACACTCTGCTGTAACGGCGCAGTCGGAAGATTATGCTTTGTTTGTGAAAGCATTGTTGGATCTGCATCAAGCGAGTTTGACTTTAGGCAACGGGGAAAAGGCAAAACTGTTGCCGAATGCTCAGTTTTGGTTGGAGAAAGCTGTGCAGGTGCAAGAAGAGTTTGATGAGTTTTTGTGGAGCGTGGAATTGGGAGGATATTACAATACTGCTAAGGATGCTAGCGGAGATTTGTTGGTGCGGGAACGCAGCTATATAGACAATGCAACTCCGGCGGCGAATGGAATTGCGATCGCCTCTTTGGTTCGTCTCGCACTGTTGGGGCAAAATTTGGAATATCTCGATCGCGCGGAGCAAGGTTTGCAAGCTTTCAGCAGTATTGTACAAGATGCTCCGCAAGCTTGTCCGAGTCTACTTTCGGCGATCGACTGGTATCAGCACTCTACCCTGATTCGCACGTCGAGCGATCGAATTTCTGGCTTGATTTCCCAGTATTATCCGACTGCTGTCTGTCAGATTGAGGCTGATTTGCCTGAAGGGGTTATCGGGTTAGTTTGCGAGTGTTTGACTTGCAAGGAACCTGCGAAAAGTCAAGAGCGACTGTTGGAGGAAATTTTGCAAAGTCAAACGCGGGTTTAATACCAATACTGTCTATATTATTGAACCGCGAAGACGCGTTAGCGAAGCGGCGCGTTAGCGCTAGAACGCGAAGGAAGAAGGAGGAAGCTGGAGGAAGAAGTAGATTATCTTCTACCGGGAAGGAAGTACATCTTCAATCGGCTCCTCAATCTTCTAAAATCTCAACATAAGTTTTCCATTGTTACGTCGCTTGGCCTTAGCTTTACTGGTTAGACGGCGCTTGACGACGGTAGCGATAGTTAGATGTCAAAAAATGCAAATACTTTCCGGCGGCACGGCAACTCGAACGCTGTCGCCGACTTGGTATCGCTGCAAGTCATCTCTGTGCAAGTTTTGTCGGCGAAGGGCGATCGAACTTTTAGCAGTCAACCGCACCGTATAGCGCGTGTCAGTGCCAATATAAATAGCCTCTTCTACTATTCCCGGCCAGCTATTTTCAGCGTCATAATTAGCCGGGAAAATAGCAGCTTTTTCTGGCCGCAGCACCAGGGTGACAACTTTCCCAGCGGGCATATCTTCTGCTGTCGCCACTAACACGGGCAACTCCTGGTCAACCAAGACTATTATTTGATTGTTTTGCTTTTCTACTACTTGCCCGCTTAAAAAATTGCTGTCGCCAATAAAATCAGCAACAAACCGCGTTTTAGGATATTCATAAATATCAACAGGCGTGCCTACTTGTTGCAGTTTTCCTCCATCCATCACTGCAATTCTGTCCGACATCGTTAGTGCTTCCTCCTGATCGTGAGTTACATAAATAAACGTAATTCCCAATTTTCGCTGCATTTTTTTTAATTCTAATTGCATCTCTTTACGCAATTTTAAATCCAGCGCTCCTAGGGGTTCATCCAAGAGCAAAACAGACGGCTGTTTGACTAATGCTCTTGCTAGCGCTACTCGCTGCTGCTGTCCCCCTGACAGTTGGCGGGGATAGCGTTTTCCTACCTCGGTTAACTGTACTAATGCTAAGGCTTCAGCAACGCGATCGCGAATTGTTTTCTGAGGCAAATTCTCCATTTCCAACCCAAAAGCGATATTTTGTGCTACTGTCATGTGCGGAAATAAAGCATAGTTTTGAAATACCGTATTTACTGGGCGGTGAAATGGCGGGCGATTTTGCATCGGTTGGCCGTGAATGTAAATTTCGCCGGCTGTGGGAATTTCAAAACCGGCGATCATTCGCAAAGTTGTAGTTTTGCCGCAACCGGAAGGGCCGAGTAAAGAAAAGAATTCTCGATCGTAAATTTGCAGGTTGATGTTATCTACAGCTAAGAAATCTTTACTGCGGGCACTTTTAAATATTTTGGAAACTTCTAAAACCTCGACAGAGTGCATTGTGTTAGTATGTGTGAGTAATAAAAATCTGAGTTCGAGTCCGGTTAAACTGATATCTTGCACCATTCTCAATTACTGGTTTAGGAACGGGCAAGATGCCCGTTCCACAAGAAATTTATTCTTTGTGGAACAGGCACTTGCCTGTTCGGGAGAATGGTGCAACTCCAAAACAAGCTAAAAAAATAAGTAAACCAGCCCCGGCAGAAACCTGTTTTATATCTACTTTCCAGCCCCTGCTTTAACTTCCGTCCACGCTCGATCGTACAATGCAGTTGCTTTCCCGACATCCTCCAATAATTTCATTTTCCCAAACACCTCAGCCGGCGGGTAAATTTGAGGATTATTCAAATCTTTCTGATCGATTAAACCTTGATCAATTGCTGCTTTGTTGGGCGATCCGAAGTGGGTAAAATTGGAAATTTGGGCGCCTACTTCTGGCTGCAAAATAAAGTTAATAAATTTCTCCGCTAACTCTTTCTGGGGCGCACCTTTGGGAATAGCCATATTGTCAGAAAAAATGATTGTTCCTTCTTTGGGAATAGCGTAACGGAGATTAGGATTTTCTGTCATCACCTGAAAAATATCACCGCTCCATTCCATTGTCAAATTTACTTCTCCTTGATCTAGCATATTTTGCCCGGTGTCGGGGACAAAAGCTGCAATGATATTTTTACTTTTAATCAGCAAATCGCGGGCTTTGTTAATCTCTTCGGGATTGGTTGTATTTGGGTCAAATCCTAAATACATTAAAACTCCTGCTAATGTGTATCTGGCATCGTCTTGCCACGCGACTTTTCCTGTATATTTCGGGTCGAACATCACCCCCCAACTGTTAATTTCTCCCTGGATTGTTTTCACATTGTAGCCAATTCCCATGGTTCCCCACTGGTAGGGCAGCGAATATTTATTTCCTGGATCAAAAGCTTGATTTATAAACTTAGGTTCTAGGTTCTTTTGGTTGGGAATATTGTTTAAGTTCAGCGGCTCAATTATATTTTCTGCGATCATGATTTTCACCATGTAATCGGCGGGAAATATTAAGTCGTAACCGGGGTTTCCCTGTTTGAGTTTGGCATATAGTGCGTCGCTGTTCTCGAAAGTGTCGTATTGAATTTTAACATTGTTCTCTTTCTCGAATTGGGCGATCGTTTCTGGGGCGATATAACTTGCATAATTGTAAATGCTGAGTACTTGCTGTTGGTTGCCACCTGTGCGGCTACACCCGAAAGCCATTGTTGCACTCATCACGAACAAAAGTAGGAAAGTCAGCAGGCGTTTCATAGGTTGTGTTAGTTGCAGACAAAAATAATTATGACACAGAAAGCAATTATTTTAACTTTTCTGAACTTTTAACGATGATACAACCAGCAATAAGGAAGCCAACAACATCAAAGTTGAAATGGCATTAATCGCTGGCGTCACTGAGAACTTTATCATGCCGTAAACAAATAATGGTAGCGTCATGGAACCGACGCCAGTGGTAAAAAATGTCACGACAAAATCGTCCAGCGACAGAGTAAAAGCCAGCAGTGCCGCGCTGAAAATAGCGGGCCAAATTAGAGGGAGAGTGACTCGCCAAAAAGCCCGCCATTCGTTAGCGCCTAAGTCAAAAGCTGCTTGTTCTAATTGAGGATCTAGTTCCGCCAAACGCGCCCTGACAGTAATAGTCACAAAGGAAATATTAAAGACAACATGACCGATAATTACGGTAGGTAAGCCGAGATTGAGGCGAATTCCCGTGAGATTTTCTACGATCCGAAATACTAGGGTAAAGAAAACTAGCAGCGAAATGCCGATCGTAATTTCGGGCATAATAATCGGCAAAAACAGTAAAGCTTCTACTGCTTTGCGCCCCGGAAAATGAAAGCGTTCCAGTGCTAGCGCGAGCATTGTACCAAAAATGCTTGCTAGCACAGTCGAAATAGCTGCAATTAGCAAGCTATTGTTGAGTGCTGTCCAGATTCCGGCACTGCTACTCGTAGCAATCGTCGCGCCTGCATTGCTAAACAAACTGCGGTACCAATCGAGGGTAAAGCCGCGCCAAACGGCATTGAATCTGGAGGCGTTAAAGGAGTAAATAATTAAGATGAGAATTGGCAAGTAAAGAAAGGCAAATGCTAGTACAGCTTGTACCCAAAGCCACTTTTTGCCGATCGCCCGCACGAGTAAATCTAGTTTAGTCATTAGTCAATAATAGGTTAGCCTGTAGGGGCGGATTTTACAGACAATCTGTGCCTAAGACCAATAATCTCATAAACCGGTCCGCCACCCAACTGTAAATCTCAATCTACCTGTTTAAGTTTCGTCAGACACGCGGAAGTAAATTAACACCGGAATCAATATGATTACCGTCAACAGCATAGAAAGCGCCGAACCAAAAGGCCAATCTCGGGCTCTCATAAACTGATTCTGAATCAAATTTCCCACCATTACTGTTTTAGAACCACCTAATATATCCGGTGTGATGAAAGCGCCGACAGCGGGAACAAAAACTAAAATAGAGCCTGCAACAATACCGCGAGTTGTTAATGGTAAAAATACGCGCCAAAAAGTGCGAATATCATTTGCACCTAAATCGTGAGCGGCTTCTACTAATAAAAAATTGAAGCGTTCTATGCTAGAATATAAAGGCAGAACCATGAAAGGTAAATAGCCGTAAATAAGACCGATCGCCACAGCGAAAGGCGTAAAAAGCAAGTTTAACGGTTCGCTAATAATTTGCAGGCTTTGCAAGGCTGTGTTAACTACTCCTTCGCTACGCAGCAGTATGATCCAGGCGTAGGTTCTCACTAAAAAATTAGTCCAAAATGGAATAATTACCAGCAAAAGCAAAGCATTTCGCCAGCGAGGAGAACGGGTGGCAATGAAGAATGCTAGGGGATAGCCAACTAACAAGCAAGTGGCTGTTGTTAGAAAAGCCAGCCATAGCGATCGCCCAATTACTCCTAAGAAAAGTCCACTGAACAAACGCTGGTAATTGCTGAGAGTAAATATCCAAGTAACGCCGCCGTAAGTACCGCGTTCTAAAAAACTGTACAACAGTACAATTAGCACGGGCAAAATGAAGAAAACCATCAGCCATGCCGTAGCGGGAAATAAGAGCAGCAACAGGTTAGTCTGCTGGCGGTTTTTGACACTCATTATTCACTCAAGCGAAATTTAGCACATAATGCAAAACATTTTATATCAAATCCGGATTTTATGAATTATTTGACACTCCCCACGGCTAGAAGCCGGGGGATTCTTGCTTCACAGGGATTCCAAGGAATTTACCCTCAGCAAGCATCTTCACCGTATGCCCTACGGCTGCCAGTCCTCTAACTAAAACTACTTGAGCGGAGGCTACATCTCTATCTGTTATATACCCGCAGCTTGAACAACTGTGAGTGCGTTCTGATAGGTCTTTTTTGCCTGTTTCTGTACCGCAATTTGGACAAATTTGACTTGTTTTTCTGGCATCTACTTTTTGAAAGTACACACCACGTTTAAAACAAGTTTGTTCGAGAATGTTGAAGAATTGACCAAAACCAGCATCTAAACAATGCTTGCCCAAGATTCCTCTCGATAACCCGACCAGATTCAAATTCTCGACAAAAACCATCCCTGCATCATTGCAGATTTTGTGTGATAGCTTGCGATGCCAGTCTTTTCGGCAGTTGGCTACGTACTCGTGCAGCAGTGCCACTTTTTTCTGAGCTTTCTTCCAATTATTTGAGCCTATGCGTTTTCTACTGACACTCTGTTGCAGTAATTTAAGCTTGCGTTCTGCATCAATAAAAAACTTTGGACGTTTAATTAGAAGCCCATCCGAAGTTGCAATAAAATTAGTCAAGCCAACATCAAGCCCCACTGGGTTTCCATGTGGAATGATATCGGGGATTGAAACGTCCCATTGCAAAGCTAGCATTGCATACCAGCCAGACACACGCTTAACTACGCGCACTTGTTTTAGTATGGCATCACTTGGTATTTCGCGACTTGGGCGAAACTGCACCCAGCCAATCTTAGGTAGTTTAACAGCACTATTTTTGATAGGTTCTACTCCCATCTGAGGAAATACAAAAGAGCGCATCTTCCCAACTTTTTTGAAGCGAGGAAATCCGTGTTTTTGTTCCCACATATTTACAAATGCGCGTTCAAGCCGTTTAAGAGTTTGTTGCACAACGTGCACTTGAAGTGCTTTCAGTGCTGGTATAGTTGCTCTAGCTTGAGTTAAACCCTTACACTGACTGGCGTAGGTCGGTCTGGGTACAGAGGCGGGAATTATATATTCAACGCGAATTGAGCAAGCGTTAATTTGACAACTACGAGATTTAAACCAATCTTTGCGCTCTGCCAGCGCCCAGTTGTATACACGACGGCATTGTTCTAGCCAATCTTCAAAGATTGTTACTTGTACTACTGTGGGCTTAAGTTTGAATTCGTAGGTCAGATTGAACACTTACTTTACCTCCTTGACATATTCTACTCTTTTCTTGAGTTATCGACTGAACGTTTTTTCCAGCAATACAAGAGAACACGAGCTAAATATTCAAGGCGGTTGAAACCGCTACCGACTTATCCCCATGTCTAAAGCCGGGGGCTTGTGTCTCGCTTTTCGGTCATGATTAATAAATTATCAAGAGGTACGCAATGTCAGCAGAATCGTCAACCCCCAAAATAGTCGTCGTCGGTGCAGGATGGGCCGGTTTAGGCGCTACCTATCACCTAGCACAGCAAGGCTATGATGTCACCCTGCTAGAAGCAGGCCCTTATCCGGGTGGCTTAGTTGCAGGGTGGAAAACCGCCGGCGGGCGTTCCGTAGAAGCTGGGATTCATGGCTTCTGGTATCCGTACAAAAATATCTTTTCCTTAGTCAAGCAATTAGGACTCGATCCCTTCACACCTTGGACTCGTTCTTGTCAGTATTCACCGGCCGGATTGGAAGTAGAATCGCCGATTTTTCAGGACGAACCGCGCCTTCCGACACCGTTAGGAACCTTTCTTTACACCAGATTTAAAAGACTGCCATTAGTCGATCGGCTTTCAGCCTTGCCCTTACTCTATGCCGTCCTAGATTTCGACAATTCCGACGAAGCTTGGCGTAGGTACGATCGCGTCACAGCCCGCGAACTATTCAAACAGTTTGGCGTTTCTGCAAGACTGTACCGCGATGCTTTTGAACCGATGTTATTAGTAGGTTTATTTGCACCCGGAGAACAATGTTCTGCCGCCGCAGCTTTGGGAATGCTTTATTATTTCATATTAGCCCACCAACCTGATTTTGATGTAGTTTGGTGTCGCGGAACTGTCGGAGAAAAAATCTTTTGTCCCTGGGTTAATCGCCTGGAAAAACTAGGCGCAAAAGTATTGACAAAGCAGCGAGTTACTGACTTAGTAGTTGACAGCAACAACAGAGCAACAGGCGTTGTTTGCGGCGAAGAGACCTTCGATGCAGATGCTGTTATCTTTGCAGTTGGCGTCACGGGAATGCAAAAAATAATCAGCAGTAGCCCAGCTTTGCAAAGTCGCCAAGAGTTTCGGGACGCGATGAATTTGGGTGCAGTTGACGTGTTAGCTGTTCGCCTGTGGTTTGACCGAAAAATTGACATTCCACTGCCTTCTAATGCCTGTTTTGGATTTAGTTCAACTACAGGCTGGACGTTTTTTGATTTGAATGCTTTGCACGACGAATTTCGAGACGAACCGGGAACAGTTGTGGAAGCTGATTTTTATCACGCAAATCAATTAATTCCCCTGAAAGATGAGGAAATTGTTTCCTTAGTTCAGCGGGATTTAGCCACTTGCATCCCCGCTTTTGGGGAAGCCCAAGTAATTGACAGCAGCGCGATTCGGCTGTCGCGGGCGGTGACGCATTTTGCTCCTGGCAGCTATCAATATTTGTTGCCTGCGGTAACAAGTTATGATAATGTATTCATGAGCGGCGATTGGGTTGTGACCCGCCACGGTTCTTGGTCGCAGGAAAAGGCTTATGTTACTGGTTTGGAGGCTGCCAATTTGGTAATTTCGCGTTTCGGAATCGGAAACAAAGCGGCAATTATTCCCGTGGAAGCTGACGAACCGCACATTCAAATGGGGAGAAAGATTAATCAGTTTACTCGCAGTTTGACTAAAACTTTCATTCCCGATTTTTGGCTGCCATAAGAATAAGGAAATTCGGCAACCGATGCGGTAAGGCATTTAACGGATGTCAGGAAGAAGGGGGATTGCCGTATGGTTAGCTAAGAAGCCGATCGCACTAAAATGACTGTACAGTCGCACCCGCGCGCCACAGCTTCCGGGATATTCCCGTGAATCACCTGCTTCAGCAGCCCTTCACGGCTTGCTCCCAGGACGATCGCATCGCACTGATCGTTCTGAGCCAAATCAATTAAAGCATCAGAAACCGATTTAGCGCAAACCGAAGTCGCTATTATCGAACAGCTAACCCGGCGCTTGATAAACTCCGCCGCTTGCTTTAATTCTCCGCGATCGGGTTCTGCAACAGAAGGCTGATGAACCTGACACAATTTAATCTCCGGTACAGCACTCGCAGCCACCAAAGCAGGTAATAGCCGCAAAGCCGCAGCTTGCTTGTAACTGCCGCGAATAGGCACCAACCAGCGATGCAAACCCATCAGCGTGTGCAGTCCCAATTCTGGCCCTGGAAGGTCTGAATTCGGCGGGGAAAGTTCCGTCTCTGGAGTCGCTGATGAATCTGAGGATATCGCCAATGCGGGATTATCTGCACCATCAACTCCTTCGGTATTGAATTCCCATTCAATAGACGTATATTTTCGCCCGCTAAAAATGGGGGAAAACTCATTTTTCTTACGTGTTGCTAATAGTTTTTCGCTCCACTTCACCAAAATAACCTCGCAGCCTGCTTGCCGAATTACGGTATCCACCACATCGCCAAAAATGCGTCCTTTTGTGGAAAATTCGCCTTGCCAGCCCATCAAAATTGAATCGATATGTCGCTCCTTTATTGTCTCCAAAATCGCGTTAGGCACGTCGTGAGCTACCCGTATTTGGGTGTGTACCGGCAAGTTCCAATTGCGAATTATTCGCTCTGCTTGTTGTAGCAGGCGGCGGCTTTTGGTTGTCCGCACTGCGCTTTCTGAGGGGGAACTGTTGCGCGGTACTATGATGATTTGCAGGCATTCTAATTCGTAATTGCGATCGCGCGCAATCGCCGCCGCCAGCCGCAGCAAAGCAGGTGCTGTTTGGGGGTTGGAAAGCGGCACTAATAAGCGGCCGTTTCCGACTTGCGGAGCTCTGGTTTGATAGACAACATAGGAAGGTTCTGGATGCGGGCCCTGGGTTGTTTCTCCGCTGAGGCGATCGGATTCAACTCGGATAATGTCGCTGCGGGTAATAATTCCCACCAAACGCCGACCTTCTACGACTGGCAAACGGCTGATATTGTAGTTGTTGAGCCTGTACAATACCTCGCTTAAAGTATCGCTTGCTTTGACTGCGATCGGCTGTACAGTCATAAATTCTTTGAGCAGGGAGTTGCCGGACAAATTGCGCTCTCTGGCATTTGCCAAATCGGTTTGACTGACAATTCCTACTAATTTGCCATCTTCAACTACTGGAAATCCTCGGTGGTGCGATCGCGAAAAAGCCTGCATCACTTCATCGAAATTCAGTAGACTCGAAAGAGTTTCAACTCGGCGCTGCATCACGTCATCTGCGTGCAAGTCGCTCAAAGTATTGCTCGCAGCTTTTGCCTTTGTCAGTTGAATGCCGTTAAAATCTAAAAGGCGATCGTACAAAGAGCCACTGTCCACCTTTTCGGCGACCAAATAAGCAACTACAGAACAGATCATCAAAGGCAGCACTAATTTGAAATCCGCCGTAATTTCAAACACAATTACTACCGCAGTAATCGGCGCTCTAGAAACCGCGCAAAAAAACGCTCCCATTCCCGCCAAAGCGTAAGTTACCGGCAAACCGACACCCAGGGAATCTGCCTGCACAATTCCCACCATGTGACCGAGTGCAGAACCCATAACTAGGGCAGGGGAAAACAATCCTCCCGGAGCTCCAGAAGCAGCGGAAATAATTGTCAGAAAAAAGTGAGCTACAAAAGCAATTAAACTCGTTATCCCGCTTGCTTCACCGGTCAGCATAAACTCCCGTAAACCCGTATTATCGCGGAAAGTTGCTGGAAGAAAAGCTATTACAGAACCGCAGATTATGCCAGCTAAAGCCATTCGCACAGGCAAAGCTAATTTGAGCGATCGCCTGTTAAATTGCAAGCTAGCAATAATCCCTTTGGTGAACAAAGCTCCCAGCAATCCCGCTAAAACTCCTAACAGTATATAAAAGGGGATTTCCTGAGCATCAAAACTGGTTTGGTACGCGCGAAGGTTCAAACTTAAACTATCGCCGCCCAAAAGCTGCGAAACAACTGCACCGATAAATGAAGCGATAATTGCAGTTCCTAAAGTCAATCCCGAAACGTCGTGCAGCAGTTCTTCAACTACAAACAAAACTCCTGCAATGGGAGCATTGAAACCAGCAGCCAATCCGGCGGCAGCACCGCAAGCAATCAATTGTCTGCGGTAGTCTGGGGAAGTGGGCATCAAGTGACCTATCCAGCCGGCCAAAGATGCTCCTATTTGCACAGTCGGGCCTTGCCTTCCTAAAGTTAAACCGGAACCAACTGCTAAAATAGTCGTCAGAAGTTTGGCGACAGCTACTCGCAAATCTAAGGAAAGATTGACTCCGCCGAGAGCAGCTTTGACGTGAGGAATGCCACTGCCGGCAGTTTCTGGAGCAAAACGCTCTACCAAGAAACCTGTCAGCAACCCGCCCAATAAACCGACAGCCGGAAGCAATATCCAAGCTGGAATTAATGTCGAGGTAGCAACTCGCCAACTGCCAAGCCATCCAACTCCTGATTTGAGCAAAACCCCAGCCAGCCCTGAAATTAAACCTATCAGACAAGCTTCAAAAATGGCTAGGCGTTTCGGCCGTAAAAAAAGTTGAGATTTGATGACCCTGGAAGGTTCCCTAAATTGTTTAGGGATAGTTATGTACGGCATAAATAGCGTAGATGACCTGAGAATTGTCTGCTCGATCGCAATTTAGCGAAAAATCCTTCGATACTTACCTAAAATCTCTTGTAATTCCGATGCTACCGGATTTGATATCAATCTGCGATTTTTTTACCTTATAGCCTCCACCAGTGTTTTTAAATCCGGCACTTCTAAATCAGGCTGGCCGCTGGCCGGCAGTGTCGCGCAAAATCCTGTTTTTTCCTGTCTGCGATTTACCAAAATATATCTCGTGACTTGACAGCAATTGTCTCAAGACTAGCAGTATTCCCCTTTCCCCATCTCTCAGAGTGCCGTAGCAGTCAAAACTCACTACTGAAAATTGATTAAATTCAAGCATAGTTAGCTCCGAGTTTAGGGTTGATATTCCGCAAAAATCTCAATTTTGCCCACAATGTTTTGATTAAATTGAGCCAATTCTTCGGCAGGAATCCAATATTCTTGGTGAATCGAACTGCCCACATTTTGAACTGGATATTTTTTTAAGAATTCTGTCGCCACCCGAAAGCGAGTGACATAGCCGAAATATCCCGATGCTGCATCTCTTGTATTCCAATCTCTCGCGATTTGTATGGCATAGGCTTTGTGAAGTACGGGATAAAAAGTAGGCTGAAAGGATAAGCGTGGCGGAAATGCCAGAAAATCGCTTTCTTTAATCAGTTCCATTTCTTTTTTGCCGACGGCTCGGAACAGCGTTACTGTCTCTTGATCTGATATATTGATATTTTTAAACCAAGCTTTCCAACCGTCCCAATTGTGAACTATTTTCGCCAATTCAGCGTAACCGGCGGCGCGGGGATGGGAAACGTCATTTTCGGTAAGTTCTTTATGCCAAATTTCCGAGTTTTGCAGCGGGGTGCAAACATCTAAATAAGGCACATTTAACTCGTTGCAAACTTGGGCAAACTGTTCGGATAAGTTGGCAATCCGGCTTGTGCGATCGCTATCGATAACTGGCGGTGGCCCTACCATTAATACTGGAAATATTTCTTGGGCTGATGTGAGAATACAGCGAGCATTTTCAATTGATTTTTCAACTTCTATGCGATTTGTTTCGTTTTCTCGGTAAGTGTCGTTGACGCCAAAAGAAAATACTATTCTGCCATCGCCGTAGTGAGGTAAGCGGCGAGAAACTTCGTTGAACCAACGAGTTTCTATATCGGCACTGGTTTCTCCCCTTATTCCTAAATTGTAGTAGGTAATATCGTGTCCTTGTCCGCAAGCGGCCGCGCAAATCCGTCCTGTCCAACCGAGACATTTGGGATCGCAAGTACCGTTTACAAAAGAATCGCCGATAAAACAAATACGCATATTATGTGTGGGAATTGTTGACTGTTGACTGTTGGCTGTTGACTGTTGACTGTTGACTGTTGGCTGTTTACTGATGATTGATGATTGATGACAACAGACAACTGCCAACTGACTTTAATTCTTGCCGATGACGGACAATCCCTCTACAATGAGAGACGGTGTTTGGCAAGAACCGTTCCACTCGGAGTCTCCTCCCAATTCTACCAATTGTTTAAGGACGTTGTAGACATTGCCAGCTACCATTGTGTCTTTGATTCTGCCGACTATTTGACCTTTTTTGACTCGGTAGCCGAGATCGACATTAATTGAAAAATCGCCGGAAATTCCAGCACTGCCACCAAGCATTTGATCGACTACAATTCCGTCGTCTAATTTAGCGATTAAATCGATTAGCGAAAGCGAACCTGGCTTAATCAAAATATTGAACAAACTCGGCGTCGGATAGCTGCCCAAACCCGGCCGAAATCCGTTGCCGGTGGTGCCACTGCCCAAGGCTCGACCGGTGGTGCGATCGGTATAAAATAGCTGCAACACTCCGCTGTTGATAAAGACGATCGCCCGAGTGGGAGTGCCTTCGTCGTCAAAGGGACAGCTATAGGGCCCGATATCCGGCTGCTGCGAGAGGGTGACAAGCGGCGATGTCACTTGTTGGCCTAATCGATCGTTCCAAGGCGAAGCGCCTTCGAGTACCTGTTTGCCGTTCAACGCCGCACACACAGTCCCCCACAGCAAATCGGCTGCTTTGGCTGTAAATAGCACCGGCACGCGGCCCGTGGCGGGAGCAACATTCTCTTTTGCCCATTCTAAACGCTGCAAAACCCGCTTGGCGCTCGTGTTTAAGTCGAGGGTGCCACGTTCGGTTTCGCCTTCCCAAATGTTGAGGAAATCTTCTCCCCGCACTAATTCTGCTGACAAGTAACCGCTGAGGGTGGTGTCGGTGTGACTGGAATCCAAGCCTCTGGTGTTCACCAAGCGGGTGCTTTCGATTTCGCAGTCGAGTTCGGCGGTGCAGAGGCTTTCGGGATAAGCTTCGCGGACGATCGCGATCGCCTCTTTGCCCCAGTTTACTAGCTGTTCGGCAGGCACCGACACTCCGCGATCAGGATAAACAACTTTCTCACCGGTGCCGAGTTCGATGGTTTCCGGTTCGTTAAGTTGCGAAAGCGCGATCGCCCTGTCCACCAAAATTTGCAGTTCCACTGGCCCGTAGGCCACAGCCAAACCCGGCCGCCCATCCCGCCACAGCCGCAGTGCAATGCCTTCTGCTTGGGCAGTTTCTAGCTGTTTGAGGCGGTTTGCTTCAAAAAAGACCGGCCGTGAGAGCGATTGCGATTCCAATACCTCAGCAGCTTCTGCACCTGCTTTGGTGGCTAGTTCTAACAGTTGTTCTGCTGATTGGTGATTGGTCATTGTTGTCGGTGGTTGGTAATTAGTCAGTTGGCAGTTGGCAGTTGTCAGTTGGCAGTTGTCAGTTGTTAGTTGGCAGTTGGCAGTTGGCATTAGTCAGTAGTTATTAGTTATAGCCTTTCTCAGTAACATGAGATGCTCGTAGAGCATAGGCCTCGCGGGTCTTGGACTGAAAAGCATACCTCAATTATTGAGAACCGCTATATGAGTTATTCGTTATTAGTCAATCTAGCTGTTAACTCTAGACTAACTAACGGTAGATTATTAACTGCTACTAACAACTGACTACTAACAACTAACAACTGACTGATGACTAAATAGTTAGTTCGTGCAGCAGCCAAAATCCTGCAAAAGATTCCGATTCGGGATTCGACTGAATTGCTAAAAAATGTACTTTTTTTGCTTGGTTTTTAGCTGCTTCAAATCCTTTCGCTTCTCTCTCAGTTGCTGCGTCTCTGAGATTAGCTAAAATCCAGCGATCGTTAGCTCCCGTATCTAATACCAGCCTAGCAGGTGGGCCGCTCTCAAATTTTAGGAAAGCCAACTCCAATCCCGACATCCAACCTGCCAGGGCTGTGGCTCTCGACGAGTAGATAATTAGTCCCGGAATTTGCGTTTCTGGGGCGAGGCGTGTCATCGGCAGTCCGAAAGCTTCGCCAAATCCGATATCCCACTCGGACATTTCGTCAAAAGCTGCGATCGGCAAACTCACAAACGCCCATTTTTCCCCGATTAAAGCATCCGGCAGCGCAACGGGCGTTTCTGGTACAAATTGAACGCTCGGGTTCACGACCGGTTGATAGCCCGGTTCGGCGGGATAAACGTCTTGCATCCGTTCTTCCAGCCACAGGCTAAGGGCCAGGGTGCGGCGGCTGCAGGCGGCGGGAATGTCCAAGTCATCGCAGGCTTTAGTAATCATGTTCGCCATTTGGCGGCGGAAAAAGCGGATTTTTTCGGGGCGTTTCGGTGCTGCGGCGATCGCATCTTTAATAGCACCCGCCAGCCACAGGGAATTTACGGTAGAACTGGAGCAGAATTGCGAGTAGCGAAACAGAGATTCGGCCTTGTCGCCTACATTCAGCGGGCTTTCGCAGATCAACACTTCCCATTTTTTTTTCTCTCGCTCGTCTATGATTGGACGGCTGTAAAAGTCGAGTTCCCAAATAGTAGCCATGCCGCGCTGTTTAAAATTAATCCTTTATCATGTTACCGGACAGCGGGCAAGTTTCTGATTCTGACAATTTAAGGCTGATTTTCAATCGCGGGCGATCGCACTTTCCCTCATATTGCCACTTTCCCTTGCAGCTTCCCGTGTAATTTTTGGCAGCAGTGCACAACCGGAAGCATTAGCAACTCCTCGGACAACTGTCGCGGAGCAATCTCAACACGCGATCGTTTGTTAAACTTGTGCAACCCAGGGAAAACAAACAGTATAGCTTGATTCCATGAGACAAATCATTCTCGAAAAGATTGTTTCCACCTTAGAACCTTTAGATTTTGTTCGCGCTTTGTGGCAAGGAGGTTCAGCAGCCCACGGATACACCGACGAGTGGTCAGACCTCGATATTGCGGTTGTGGTTGAAGATAACTGGGTGGAACAAACCTTTGATATTGTTGAAAAATCCCTCGCAGAAATTGCCGAAATCGAACTCAAATATCGAGTTCCCGAACCCGCTTGGCACGGTCAATCGCAGTGCTTCTGGCGGCTCAAAGAAACCCCGCCGTTTTTGCTAATTGATTTCGCCGTTTTCCGGCGCAGCAGCCGCAACGATTTCCTGGAAATAGAGAGACACGGAAAAGTGCCGATTGCCTTCGACAAAGTTAATCTAATTGTACCGCATCCTGTCGATATAAGCAAACATTTATCTACAATGCAGTCGAGATTCAACGACCTAAAAATCCGTTTTGATTTGCTGCAACCTCTGGTTAAAAAAGAGATTTATCGCGGACATTTAGTAGATGCGATCGGCAACTATCACAATTGGACGCTTCTACCCTTAGTCGAACTGTTGGGCATGATTTACCGTCCCCACAGATACGATTTTGAACTAAAATATTTCAGCCGAGACTTTCCGCCAGAAATAGTCGATCGCGTTGCACCCCTTTTCTGCATCGCCCACCTTGAAGATTTGGCAGCAAAACAGCAAATAGCTGAGGCTTTATTTGCAGAAAGTTTACCGCTTGCAGAAGCTAATTTTTACTTTGATAACACCCTAACACTACCGCAATAGGCTCAAGGTTTCGTACCGAAAGCGATAATATAGTAGCATCAACCTTAAAGAGTAACATCCCGTGACAAAACTCAGCGTCAACATCAACAGAATCGCCCTCCTCAGAAACTCTCGAAACATCGGCATCCCCAGCGTTACTGAAGCCGCAAAAACAGTAATTGCCGCCGGAGCCCACGGCGTTACAGTCCATCCCCGCCCCGACGAAAGGCACATCAAAGCTGCGGATGTTTACGAATTAGCTAAAATGCTAACCGTTGAGTTCAACATCGAAGGAAATCCGTTTCAGCCGCCATTTATGGATATAGTTTGCGACGTAAAACCGGCTCAGTGTACCTTAGTCCCAGACGCTCCAGACGTGCTAACATCGGATAGCGGTTGGAATATTCCCGAAAATCGCGATCGGCTCTTACCAATCATTGAAAAATTAAAAGACAATGGTATCAGAGTCAGCTTGTTTATGGAGGCAGATGCTGCTCTCATGCCGCTAGCAAAAGAAGTTGGAGCAGACCGAGTAGAACTGTACACGGAACCCTACGCAACTGCTTTTCGCGAAGGTAGAGTAGAATTTGTTTTTCAACAATATGTCTTAGCAGCTCAAGCCGCTCAATCAGCAGGTTTGGGAGTGAATGCCGGACATGATTTAAATTTGCAAAACTTAGCTAAATTTTGCTCAATTCCTGATATACTCGAAGTATCAATTGGTCATGCTTTAATTGCGGAAGCGCTAGAAATGGGGTTGTCCAAAACAGTAGAAGCTTACCTAAAAATTCTGGCAGGTTCGTAATACAAATTAACCTTGTCTGGTAGGGCAGATTTGGCAGTGATAAACCCGTTTGTATCAGAGACTCTGACTAAATCTGCCCTAGGAAAATACAGGATCAAAACTTACGAAAACCCGGGTTGGACGTGCTACAAATATGGTAAGGTGCGGTTTGCAGCGCCCTACATAATTAGGCGATTGTCAAAAACGAAGTAATACGAGGGGCTGTAACCCCGTGGGGGTCTAGCAGTTGTCTAGTAGTAAGGCAGAGCCAGAATCCAAAACACCGCGTTTTTTGGGTGTGGGCATTTTTTTAACAAGATCCTGGGAAACAGCTTTAATTTTCCTCGACCCAATTACTAATATTCTCTGATGATATTATGCGTAGGTAGTATGATTGAAATGTCCGGAAAAACAGAGCCTACTACTTAGGTCCCGCACTGCCAATCTGCTATCATCAGGTTTTGTGCAAGTACGGGATATTTACGTGTATCCTCTATGCTGCTGTAGCCTCTGTGCGATCGCCAGATTTAATCCGGTGAAAACAGGCAAACACAAGTAACCATATACAACTCCTTACCCCCCCTCAGAAGTGCGACATGAAAAAACTAATTTTACTGACTGGAATGCTACTCATGATGACGGCAAAATCAGTATTTGCCAGCCCAGTAGCCCCCAAAATTGCGCCGAGCGAGCTGATGGCTGCCTCGGAAATTACAGAAACCCTTAACAAATCCGTTACCTCTGAATCAGTTTCAAACCTCGAACCAATCAAGCGAATGTCAACCTCGGAGATCCGAGAAACCATCAACCAACCCACCACCTATATTTTTGAAGGCATCAAAGGGCGAGAACTCACTCTCTCCTTGTGGGCGGGACAACTGACAGCCGAACTGTACAGTCCCAATGGTGAAAATATGGGGGTTATTGAAAAAGCAGACAATCAGTGGATTGGCCAGTTGCCAGAGTCAGGTATCTACCGCGTGCGAGTTACCCCCAAAGGTGAAACCACCAGCTTCGTCCTGGGACGCGACTTTAACGCCAAGTGGACTTATAGGCCCGATCGCGCAATTCCCATAGCATTCAAGGAAAAACAAGCCACAGTCAAACTCAAAATGTCCGGCTACCAAATCCAGCCTATCACCGTTCAAGGCAAGCAGGGACAGACAATTAGAGTCACAGCTAGCACCAAAAATCTAGATCTGGCGATCGAATCTCCGTCGGGACAACTCCTGGATCAAGGCGAAGGTCAAACATTTGCTCAACTCCCCGAGTCCGGCACTTACCGGGTAATCGTAGTTGCCAAGAGGCCGGTCAAGCCCTCAATCCGAGTTTCTGTGCAATAGCAAAGATTGCAGAAATACTCTTGAGGGCGATCGAATTTGCGCCCGCCAAAAAAAACAGCTCCCCAATCGGGCGAGCTGTTTTTTTGCGTAAAATCAACCTTGGATCAGCGCTTCAAAACGTTCTTGTTTCCAAATGCAGCTTAAATCAGAGTCAGCTAAAGCTAGCTCTCGGTATAAATTAGGGATCAACTCCATAGCCCGCTGCAAATTGTCAAGGGCTAAATCAGCAAATCCCAGTAGAGCATAACAGCAAGCTTTATTGTAAAAAGCGTTAGCAAAATCAGGATTTATTTCTAAAACTGTTTCGTAGCAAGCAATCGCCTCAGAGTAGCAGCCTTTTCGCGCCAATTCCACACCCCGGTTGTACCAGATCAAATAATCCTCAAAGGGACGCTCAGAAGTGGGAGTAAACTTACCATTTCTCTGATTTAAACCTACTAATTTCTCCAAAGCTACTCTCCGTTCGCCCACAGCCTCGGCTCTGCCCGGTTGTAGAGCGATCGATCGGCTAAAACTAGCCACTGCTTGTTTGTAAAGTCCCATAGAGTTCGCAGCTATACCGCGATTGTACCAAGCCTTCGCATCGTCAGGCTTAAACTCGATCGCCCGCTCAAAACTGTTGAGTGCCTGATAGTAAAGCTTGAGTTCCAATAGGGCATTACCTCGGTTGTACCACGCCCAAGCAGCCTCCGGGTACAAATTTAAACAGCGATCAAAACTCAGAACCGCCTTCTCGTAAAGCCCCATATCGATCAGCGTCAGTCCTCGGTTGTGCCAAATACTCGCCGCGCACGGACTGAACTCCAGAGCCCGGTCAAAACTATTAAGAGCCTCCAACCACTCGCCCAACTTTCCTAAAGCAATAGCCCGGTTGTGCCAGCCAAAGCTCGCATTCGGCTGCACCGCCAAGGCTTCATCAAAACTCTTCAGCGCCTCTAAGTGCCGTTCTAAATTCCCCAAAGCCATACCTCGGCCGAACCAAGCCTTATAATGATCTGATTGCAACTTCAAAGCTCTGTTAAAGTTCGCCAGAGCACCATGATCATCGTTAGCTTCGAGGTGGCGCGAACCCAGATGGTAATACCAAGCCGCTTCCAAGTTTTGGATTAAGTTCATAATATTTTGTATCTATCTTAGGGATGATTCTACATGAAACCATACCTGGAATAAAACTGTAATTCCACTAAAAATCTGAAACATTTGATACATAGCGATTGCCCGTACACAGGAACAGTAACAACCTCAACAATTTGCTGTCGAAACTAACTATTTTTCTCTCGTAAAAATCTCTTTTAGCTAACCGCACTCATCGCTTATTGAAGCGACTGCGAATCTCTAATCAGCCTGCTGAATCACCCCACTATTACCGCATCCCAAATTAGGTTTGCAGTCACACAAAGAGTGCTAGAGCGCCCAAAGTCCAACTGCAAATCTCATAGTGCTAATAGATCCAACTTCTGCTTGCCCAATTCAAGCAACCACAACCGCTGTTTTAGCATTCTCACTCAACATCAACTGGCCTCTTCCATCAATACTAAAATCTTTCCCCAGCACAAAACCCTTGCCCATCAACCGCTGGCAGACAACCACCGCAGTAATCCGGCGAATTTCTTCCATCACGTCAGCAGGAATCAAATAACTCAAACTCCAGATCACGGACTCGCAGTCAGACCAAATCAAACGCTCCATACTGACAATCATCAAAGCAGCTAAACTGTCAACAGACAGCCGCCCTCTGAGATCCGCAATCAAATCTTTACCAATTAAACTATTGCGACTCATCATCGCTATAGCCATTTTCCCAATTTCTTGTTCGAGTTCTAAATGATTCATGCTTGGCACTGGCTTTTATGTTTTTAAAGCACTACTAAGAGTAAAAACAGTAGACGCTACCAGGCTATGCCATAGCGTAGCTGGCGCAGGCTCTACCGCAACTCTTTTTAACAAAGTATACCTAAAGAAAGAGGAAAAATGTATCTAAAGGCAGATACAAAAATATTATTTTTTAGAGATTAATTGGTTTACCAATTCCTACCAGAGTTGGTACCTGCACATCGAGTATTTGTACTCAGGTACTCAGTCGGGGCCGGAGTAAAGTCAATCGATTGGAGAATTGGAGAAAGCGACCTCACGGATGAATTCAGAGGGGTTCTACCCGGGCTGCTTTCGGTGGAAGATTGGTAAATTCGCTACATAATAAGGAAGTAGTTACTTCGGAGAAAAAACAGCAATGGCTGCAAACCAGGCAGACATCGATATTGCCCCCTTGATCGACTACGGCCTGATCGACCCCACCGCTACGCCAGAGCAAGTAGAATACTGTTGCCAACAAGCAGAGAGATTTGGGTTTGTCACAGTTTGCGTGTATCCCGCCTATGTCAGACAAGCAGTTGAGCTGCTGCACGGCAAACGTCCCAAAGTCTGTACAGTTATAGGTTTTCCCACCGGTGCTTCGACTTCAACGGTGAAAATTTACGAAGCTTTAGAAGCAGCAGATAATGGAGCCGTAGAGTTAGATGTCTCCGTTAACTTAGGATTGTTGAAGGCTGGAAGAATCGACGAATTCCACCGGGAATTAGCCCAAATTTGCGAAGAAACCAATCTCACCATTAAAGCAATTATCGAAAGTTCGCTCCTTTCCGATGCCGAAAAACAATTAGCGGCTGAGATTTGCATGGAAGCTGGTGCCGCGTACATCAAAACCAACACTGGCTTTTTTGGCCCGGCGAAAGTTGACGATGTGCGACTGCTAAAGGAAGTTACGAAGGGCAGGATTGGGATTAAAGCGGCCGGTGGAATTCGTACTCATGAACAAGCTTTAGATTTGGTAGTAGCTGGGGCAACTCGTTTGGGGACTTCTCGTGGCCCCGAATTACTTCGCCAGCGGGATAATTTAGATAAAAGTCATTAGACAGTTGTCAGTTGACAGTGGGCAATTGTCATTAGTCATTAACTGCTTCCAAGGCTCGGCCTGGGAATCCATATTTAGAGGCTCTGCCTCGGCTGGGATTAGGAGGCAGAGCCTCTGGATCTGCGTTACCAGGCAGAGCTTGGTAACGAGTATCTAATAAAAGTTCTGCGTCGCGGACTGTTTTTGCTACTGTCCTTGTAAATCTAAAATCTAAAATCTAAAATCTAAAATCGAGTGACTCGAACTTACAAAGCAACTGGCATTAATCTCAAGAGTGCGCCGATCGGCGAATCCGATCGAGTGCTGACAATTTTGACGCGGGAATTCGGCTTAATTCGAGCCGTAGCACCGGGTGTTCGCAAACAACGATCGACCATTGGCGGTAGAAGCGAATTATTTGTCGTTAACGAATTGCTAATTGCCAAAGGCCGATCGCTCGATAAAATTACCCAAGCCGACACCATACAATCCCATCCGGGTTTGAGCCGCAACCTCGGAAAACTCTCCGCCGCGCAATATCTGGCCGAATTGGCGATCGCCAGCGCCCTTTCCGATGAGCCCCAAGAAGAACTCTTTTGGTTGCTGGGCGAACATTTGAGCCGTTTGGAGCGTTTGTCCGATCGCACAGAAATCCAATCCGCCGCCGTGCTTGTCGCCCACCTCAGCCACGGCATTTTTCACCTGCTAGCCTTAGCCGGCCTCGCGCCCCAAGTCCAAGTTTGCTGCGCCACCAGAGGGCCGCTCATCCCAAATTTCACCGATCCGAACTGGCAAACCGGGTTTAGTATACCCTCTGGGGGAACCTTCAGCTTGTCCGAGCTAGCTAACCTAGAGGCAGAACTCTCTTCAGAAATCGGTAGCTTGTACAAATCCACCTCCCGTTCCCGACAAACAAATGGCAGCAAACACTTGACAAATTTCGAGATAAATGCTAAGGAATTAGCAGCGCTGCAACAGTTGGCTAGTCCAGAACTAGGAGAGGGGATTGCCGATCAAACAACTTGGGTATCAGTAGAAAATATTTTGCGACAATATGCCCAGTATCATTTAGGTTGCACGATTCGGTCGGGAAGCTCGATCGACACCTACCTAGAGAGTTTTGAGTTTTAAATTTTGAGTGTGGATTTAAATAGGTGAAGGGGCGATCGTACATCGCACCCCCAGCCTGCCGGATACCCGAACCTGTAGGCAATTTCAGGTAAATTCTCAAGGTTGTTGCGACATCAGATAATAGATAAAGTTACGAGATTATTAATAAACTTAGGGGTTAATACCTCTATTTTAAATTCCCATCCCCCCAACCTCCACCATCCCAGGCCATCCACCCCAAATCCTATGATGCGACTGTCCGATTCTGATTTGACAATATCTGTTTTAGCCGTAACCCACCACAAGATGGAAGAACGAGAAAATTTTCCAGAGTTTGACTCTTATCCCGTCTCCGCCGATCGACAATGGAGCAACGTCCCAGACCCAGAAATGGATAAATACCCCACAACTCCAGCACCAGACTGGAACAATGGCAAAAGCCAAGAACCCGAAGCAATCCCCCCGGTTCCCACACCAGAGCCAGCAGCAGAACTCTCCCAAGCAGTAGCCGAAATTCCCGAAAAACAAACGGGATTTCTGCCAGTGCTCAAAAACCCAAATTTTCTAGCATTGTGGAGTGGGCAAGTTTTCTCCCAACTAGCAGATAAAGTTTATCTCGTACTGACGATCGCCCTCGTGGCGAGCCGGTTTCAAGCGCCAGATCAAACCATCAGCAGGTGGGTATCGGCAATCATGATCGCCTTTACCATTCCCGCAGTGCTGTTCGGGGCCGCCGCGGGCGTGTATGTTGATCGCTGGTCGAAAAAAGCAGTGCTCGTCGCCACAAACCTGCTGCGGGGAGCCTTTGTGTTAACCTTGCCCGTGCTGCTGTGGCTCTCTGACGGGTGGGAACTTGGTCAACTGCCACTCGGATTCTGCTTGCTGCTGCTAGTAACATTCCTCGTTTCGACTCTAACTCAATTTTTCGCCCCAGCAGAACAGTCAGTGATTCCCCTAATTGTGGAACGCCGCCACCTGCTATCAGCAAACTCCCTCTACACCACAACCATGATGGGGTCGGTGATTATTGGCTTCGCAGTCGGAGAACCCTTACTAGCTTTAGCCGATACCCTATTTTCCAACCTCGGCGGCGGACTCGGCATCGGCAAAGAATTAGTAGTAGGCGGAAGTTACGCCTTCGCCGGAGTGCTGTTGCTGTCGATGAAAACAGGCGAAAAAAACGAAGTCGAACACGAACCGCCGCACCCCCTAGCAGATTTGCGAGACGGCCTGCGTTACATCAACGATCAACCGAAAGTCCGCAATGCTTTAATTCAACTAATTATTCTATTTTCCATTTTTGCAGCCTTGGCAGTTCTAGCAGTTCGGCTGGCGGAAATCCTCCCAGGTATGAAAGCATCACAATTTGGCTTTTTGCTGGCGGCGGTGGGCGTTGGCATGGCTGCTGGGGCGACGACAGTCGGCTATCTTGGCCATAAATTTTCTCACTCCCAACTGAGTTTAATCGGCTCGATTGGCATGGCACTTGCTCTGATGGGCCTTTCTGCATTTACACACCATTTGTGGCTATCGGTGCTGTTCATTACCCTGTTGGGTTTATTTGCCTCATTGGTGGGAGTGCCGATGCAGACTACAATTCAAGCAGAAACTCCAGAAGAAATGCGGGGAAAAGTCTTCGGGCTGCAAAACAATGCCACTAATATCGCTTTGAGTTTACCGTTGGCTTTGGCCGGGGTAGCGGAAACATTTCTGGGTTTGCCGACAGTATTTTTGGGTTTAGCAGGATTAGCGATGGCTGGGGGTGTCTTAACCTGGTATATTTTCCGTAGCAGTAATAGCAAAGTCGATCGAATCTAAATAAATAACAAACTCTGATTTACTGGAATGCACATCGCTTGGCTAGGAAAAAAATCACCTTTTTGCGGTAACGTCACTTACTCGAGGGAAGTAACCAACGCACTATTAGACCGGGGATACCAGGTTAGTTTCCTGCATTTTGCCCAAGAGGCGGACTCACTGGACAGGAACAATACGGGGTGGAGTATGGCGAATGGTTCATGGGGAAAGGGAATTGCTCAAACCTCATATACCAATTCGCTCTCGTCCGCGAGTTGCAACGAAGTCTCTTTACCCTGTCACTACAAATCGCAAATTTATACGATTCCGACTCTCAAGTCCCGCACAGTGCTGATGAAATCTCTGCGGCGGCTCAAACCCGATGTTGTTCACGCTTCCCTGACGCTTTCGCCTCTAGACTTTCTGCTGCCAGAAATTTGCCAAGAATTGAATTTGCCTCTGGTGGCAACTTTTCACCCGCCGTTTGATCGCAAATTGCGGAATTTGACATCGGGAACCCAACACCTGATGTATCAACTCTACGCTCCGTTTTTGGCGAACTACGACTCGACGATCGTATTTTCTCAGATTCAGCGGGATATATTGGTGAAGTTGGGAGTGCCACAGGAACGGGTGGCTGTGATTCCCAACGGCGTGGATGCTGTTAAATATTCTCCAGGGCCTTCGGGGTTGAAGTCGGAATTAAAGGCCGATCGAATTTTTGTTTACCAAGGCCGCATTGCCCCGGAAAAAAATGTTGAGGCTTTGCTAAAGGCCTGGAAACAGTGCAATTTTGGCCCTGGGAACGTATTGGCGATCGTAGGCGACGGGCCCCTAGCAGCCTCGCTGCAACTGTTTTACGGCGAAGATGATGGCATTGTGTGGCTCGGATTTGTTGCCGAGGATGAACGCCGGATCGAAATTCTGCGGGGTGCAGACGTATTTATTTTGCCTTCTTTGGTGGAGGGACTGTCGCTGTCGCTACTGGAAGCGATGGCCTGCGGTTTAGCTTGTTTGGCAACCGACGCCGGTGCTGACGGCGAAGCCTTGGAGGAAGGCGCGGGGATAGTTTTGAACACTCAGCGGGTACGGAGTCAGTTGCAAACCTTGCTGCCGCTGTTTTGCGATCATCCTGAGTTGGGAATGCTGCTTGGTCAAAAAGCACGCCAACGGGCGCTCGATCGCTACACTCTCAGTCAGAATATTACTGAGTTGGAAAAGCTGTACTCAGAGGTTTTGCAAAAGCAGCGCGTACTAATTCGCGGTTTAGCATGAATGTTTTGATTGCTCGTTGCCAGGCTAGAGCCTGGGAACGCAGATCCGGAGGCTCTGCCTCCTCCTTTGGCCCAAGCGAGGCTCTTTTACTCGTTACCAGGCTGGAGCCTGGGAACCAGTTAAGGCAGAGCCTCGGAACCAGTTAACGGCACTTTTCGGCAAACGCCTGGGAATCACTCATTCCTCCCCAATCTAAAATCCAAAATCCAAAATCTAAAATCCAAAATCGCCTAACCTCCCGGGCGCAAATAATCCAAAAGTTGATCGCCCGAATCGGCCCGAATCAAAGCAACCACAACATCCGGCAAACTTCCCAAACTCGGATAAACAAAATAACGCGGTTCCCACCGCGGCCCAAACTTATCTTTAAAACTGTGCAATCCCTTAAAATTATAAAACTTGCTCAAGTGTTCCGAAAGATAAATCAAAACCTTTTCCAACCGCCCAGATTTCTCTGCCTCTCCCACTCCCGCCAAAGCCGACAAACCCAAATCAAATTCTTCATATCCCAATTCTTGACAATGCTGCAACATCGAAGCAAACAAACACTCCATCGTGCCATTTTCCACCTCAGTGCGACGCCGCATTAAATCAACTCCGACTACCCCATTTCCCGCCGATATCATATTAGCAAAAGCACTAATTCTACCGTCGGGAGTGTGGATGGCTGCGGCGCGAGTTTCCCGCACATATGCCTCGTCAAACCAACCCACCGAAAACTTTTTTTCCGCACCCTGAACCATTTGCAGCCACTCTTCGCTCACGAGTTTCATTTGCCGCATCAACTCGGAACTTAAAGGAGGTTCGTAAAATTCGATTTGATAACCCGCTTTTGTAAGTCTGTTGATAGCAGTTCTCAAGTTTTGATTGCTCTTGCCTTTGAGAGTAAAAGTTTTGAGATTGACCATAGCTTCTTCGCCAATTTGCACCACTCGAAAACCGAGAGTAGAATACATTTCTAGATCCTGGGGCAAAGTTTGATAAAATGCTGGATACCAATCGTTGCGATAGCAAAATTCTTGAAACCCTAGAATTGCTTCTTTGCGGTCTTCAACAGGCCCGATGGGGTCTCCCAAAGCGATCGCACCTCTACCTTTCGGCACATAGGCGATCGTACTTTTTCCCGAAGGACTAAAATAATAAGATTTATCCTGAAGCAATGCCAGTCTTGCTAGCGTTGTCCGCCCATATTTTGCTACAACTTCTTGAGCTTTATTCCGTTCCGAAATACTTGCCGAATTTCGCAGCAGTACCGGCCGCAGCAGCATTAAAAGTGCGTAACCAAGCGTTACTGTACCTACAGCATAAATCGAATCTGCAAAAAAGTTAGCAAACCGATTTTTCGGAACCAATCCCGCATTGTCCGCCGTAAAGAACATGGCAAAAGTCTGGAACAAAGCTGTGTCTAAATCAAAATTAACCGCTTGTCCGTTAACTTTAAAACCCCCATCCAGAATGTAAAAACCCGCCGTTCCGTAAGCCAGCGTAAACAGCAAAGCCCCCACCAAAACCCTGATTCCTTGAGCAATTGAAGGGCGATCGGATTTAGCTGTAAACGTCTGTCGCATCACCAACAACTGAAACAGCAGCACCCCAGAAAGCAAGCTTTCTTCAACATCCAATCCCTTGACTAAATGAATTACAATAGAAACGAATAACAATCCCACCGTCAGCAACCAAGCAATCCGCTTGCGCCGCAACAAATTAGTGGCCAGAGTTAGCAGCATAAAGCCGATAACTGCTGCAAAAAAATGGCCCCCCGCACGCACGGGAAAAGGAAAAAACGGCTCCAACCAATTTCGGCGATCGGGTAAACTGGGAGTTACAGCAGACAGCAAGTTAATAACTCCTACCAATCCGGTTAAAAATGATGCAGTCCAGAGTCCAATCCTAGTTTTTTGGGGTAACACTGTTGACCTTTCTAATTTTTCTGTGTTGCCAGTGATATTTTAAACTGTTTTCCAACATAGCTCAAAGAATCGGCTAAATGCTTGTGCCAATAATTCCAACCGACATCCGGGCCAACAATCCCGTGTCCTCCGGGAAATTTGTTAAACTCGTTGGCTATACCCAAACTGTTTAATTGCTCGTGAAACTGTTGAGTGGAAATCAGAAATTTTTCGTCTGCTTCCCCCGCATCCAAATAAGCGCGCAACTGCTGTTTATCTTTAACAGGGAGTTTTTCCACTAAATATTTAGGACTGTTAGCCTTGCCGCTTTGATCTGTAAAATAACCGCTGTGGCTGAACAGAATATTAAAATTATTCAAGTAGCGCAAACCGATATTAAAAGCTCCCCAACCCCCCGAAGATTGTCCTCCCATTGCCCAGAATTTGGGGTCTTCCAGGGTTCTGTAGCGCGATTTTACGATGGACACTAACTCGGAGCCGATCGCACTTCCCACCTTACCGTTGGGCCCGTCAAAATACTGCGGGTCCCACAAAGGACTCGTACCCCGCTTGTCGTTCCCGTCAGGAGTAATTACAATTGATGGCGGCAATCTTTTGCTTTTATATAAATCGTGAAGCACAGAAGTAACAGCGGCTTTGTCCTGATAAGCGCGCGCGTCTCCGTGCCCGCCGTGGAGCAAAAAAATCACTGGATAGCGCTGTTTGAGATTTTTTGCGTACCCAGGCGGCAAAATTAAGCCATAGGTGCGCTCTGAATTCATAGCTGCACTTTTATATGTTTTGAGTTCAAAATTTAAGTTGGCATCTACTACTACTTTCGGAGGGTCTAACTGAGGTGCCCCGGCAATAAAAACGTACCAGTATCCAGTCGCACCGAGGAGGATGATTGTACCCGTACCGATACCTAAAACTTTTCCCAGCCACTTAGGCATACTTTCAATCTCTCTTTTTGGTCGGCGATCGCAATCCGTACATTATATGCAAGTATATTGTAGAACTGTAGGTGAGGTCGATCGCACATTGTGCAGCATTCTCAGTAACGGGCAAGATGCCGGTTCCACAGTTAAACTGCAACGATACATTATTCAATTCTTTAATCTAAAATCGTATGACTTATCGAAATCCCGCTCCTACAGTTGATATTATCATCGAATTAGCCGATCGCCCCCATCGGCCTATCATACTCATCGAACGCCGCAATATTCCCTACGGCTGGGCAATTCCCGGCGGTTTTGTCGATTACGGGGAAGCGGTAGAAACGGCGGCAAAACGCGAAGCTTTAGAAGAAACGAGTTTGAATGTACAATTAATTGAGCAGTTTTACGTTTATTCTGACCCAAATCGCGACGCCCGCGAACACACTATCAGTATTGTATTCTTGGCTTCTGCAACGGGCGAACCTCAAGCCGCCGATGATGCTAAAAGTTTAAAAATTTTTGAATCTTGGCAGATTCCTCGTGAATTATGTTTCGATCACGATCGCATTTTACGAGATTATTGGCGTTACCGTCATTATGGATTGCGTCCGCGTTTGTAGGAGGGGAGTTTTTAACCGCAGATGCACGCGGATTAACGCGGATTAATTGCTATGATTTATCTGCGTTGATTTGCGTGCGCGGTTTCATTCATAACAACTAAATTTTATGGCAAGTTTAACAATATTAGGCGGAGGTGCTTGGGGTTCGGCACTGGCAAATCTGGGAGGCAAAAAAGGATCTCGAGTTAATTTGTGGTCGCGCAGCAGTTCTGTTAATCTAGAATCAGTTATAACAGGTGCGGATGTTGTTGTTTCGGCAGTTTCGATGAAAGGAGTTGGAGCAACAGTCGATCGACTTTTGGCGTTAGAGTTAAGTCCCAGTACAATTATAGTGACTGTCACCAAAGGTTTAGACCCTGCGAGCACGCGCACTCCGTCTCAAATTTGGCAAAATGCTTTTCCTAACAATTCAATAGTCGTACTTTCCGGCCCCAATCTTTCCGAGGAAATTCAGCAGGGATTGCCGGCTGCAACGGTAGCGGCGAGTTCGGATTTAGCAGCGGCCAAGCAAGTGCAAAATATTTACAGTTCCGATATTTTTCGGGTTTATGTGAATGAAGACCCGCTGGGGACTGAGTTAGGTGGAACTTTGAAAAATGTATTTGCGATCGCCGCTGGTGTTTGCGACGGTTTACAATTAGGAACTAATGCTAAATCGGCTTTGCTGACTCGCGCTTTACCGGAAATGATTCGGGTGGGAGTTCGTTTGGGAGCTCGCGCAGAAACTTTTTACGGTTTGTCGGGTTTGGGAGATTTGCTCGCTACTTGCAACAGTCCTTTATCGCGCAATTATCGGGTTGGTTTCGGATTAGCTGAAGGCAAATCTTTGGAGCAAATTTTGCAGGAATTGCAGAGCACTGCTGAGGGTGTTAATACTACTAATGTGTTGATTGATTTGGCTAATCAACGCGGCATTGAAGTTCCTGTTTCTCGTCAAGTTTATCGCTTATTAAATAGTGAAATTACTGCCGAGCAAGCTGTTTTATCGTTGATGGAACGAGCTTTGAAACCTGAGATTTTATAGCCTGTACCACTAGATAGGTAAGGAATTAAGCAAAGCCTAATTCCCTACCCGTAGCTGAAGTTTCAAGAAGTGGTGTCACCAGTTGCTAGTTATGAATTAAGAGTTTTCAGAAACATTGGTTGAGCGGTCAGATTGATGTTTCCACCGCTCGGTAGATACAGAGTTTAAGGAATTGAAGATGAGTTGTCAATCCCAAACTCTTTAACTGAGCGCTTCTACTACTTAAGTCATAACTTATAACTGATAGCTTGCAGAGCTAGTTGCACCAGCTTTACATCTTGCCATGCTGCATTACCTGTTGAAGGTGCTGCCGAATTTCCTGCGCGTGATCCATGTCAGCTTGCTGCAATTTTTGAAACAGTTCAGCACAAGGTTGAGAACCCATTTCCTGAGCATCTTTCATGTAAGTTTCGTAGGCTTTCAAAGCTTCAGACTTGTTGTGCAAAACTGTTAGCAAATCGTACTCGAGGTTGCTGATGACTGTACTACCGTTAGTGCTCATAAACTTACCCTCTGCTAGGATTTGTGCCAATTTTGACCGATCCGGGGAGGACTGTTCATCTATCTAGAAGGGTAGATAATTTTTACTTTCCACCGTAATAAAACGCAACTTCTTTATCTTTCAGTGGGGCGAAGTCAGCAGCAACCAGCATTTTATCGAGTTCGTTTTGAGGCAGATGTTTGACACCAATTCGGACAATGCGCGATCGCATTGTATTTGACACGCCACTGCGCTGTCTGCCGGCTTCTAATCCCATCACTTGCTTGTAGAGGTCTAATTTTGCTTGCGGAATCGGAGTACCGTCAAAGTCGATTCCAGAGGCGATCGCAACATCGATCGCATCTGCACCAGTTGTAGATTGAGCCGCTGAGTTTGTTTCTGAAGACATTGTGCTATTAAATCGAAGTTTGTTGTGGAAGCATTTTATCAGATCACTCTTTACTTTAGTCAAATTCGTCAAGATTAATATTTTGCGTTTGCATGAATATTAGGCGTTTGCCCGAAAGTCCGCCAGGGGTTTAACCCCGTCTCACAGAGCAAATCCACTTCAGTGGACTAAAGATAAAAATAAAAAATACTTTCCAGTCGTTTTTAGAGAGCTTTTGCTATTAGACAGGGGTTTAAACCTCTGGCGGAGTTTCAGACGGACTAACTAACAAAGTGGCAGACTTAATTACAGTGAAAAAAAAGCTCGACTTCGCTCACATCCACATTTCCCCCGCTAACAATCACGCCAATCCTCGCATTTTCAGCCTGCACCACATCTGACAACAAAGCCGCCGCTGCCAACACTCCCGTCGGTTCAACAACTATCTTCATGCGTTCCCACATAAAAAACATTGTCTGGCGAATTGCCTCTTCTGAAACTGTTGCCATATCATCAACGTAATGCAGCACCAAAGGAAAGGTTAATTTTCCCAAAGATGGCGTGCGCGCACCATCAGCAATCGTATCCGGGTTAGTAACAGTTTGCAGTGTTTTCGTGCGGAATGATCGCGCCGCATCGTCTGCTTGTTCGGGTTCTACTCCTATTACTTTACACTGCGGAGACAAAGTTTTTGTGGCGATCGCGCATCCCGAAAGCAAACCCCCGCCACCGCAGCAAACCAGCAGCAAATCCAACTCCCCAACTTCTGCGATTAATTCCAGCGCCGCCGTACCTTGTCCCGCAATCACCCACCCATGATCGTAAGGAGGAATAATTGTTAAGTGTCGTTCTGCGCCAATTTTAGCGGCTAACTCTTCGCGAGAAACTTGAGTGCGATCGTACAAAATAATCTCTGCACCGTAGCCACGAGTCGCCTCTTGCTTGACTTTTGGCGCATCTGCCGGCATGACAACAGTAGCAGGAATCTGTAACAACCGTGCGGCAAGGGCGATCGCCTGCGCGTGATTTCCCGAAGAAAAAGTCAAAACTCCCCGCTGTTTTTCGGCTTCAGATAGCTGCATTAAAGCATTGCAAGCACCCCGAAATTTAAACGAACCAGTGCGCTGAAAGTTCTCGCACTTGAAAAATACCTGAGAATTTGTACGTTTGTTGAAAGTTTCCGAAGTCAGCACCGGCGTCTTGAAAGCTTTGCCCTGCAATCGATTTGCCGCCGCCTCCACATCGGTGAAACTGACTGACAAGGAATTTTGGGCAAAGTCGGCACTCATAGATTTTAGATTTGGGCGATCGAGAACTCTATTTGTAGGGTGGGCATTACCCGCTTCACTCCAACCATTAAATTATAATTTTTTATTATCAGCTTATTAATAATTATCATTAGCGGTGGCGCTTAATGGTTAAAAAAGCTGTTCACTACAATCAAAGTTATGACAATTTACTATCAAAAAGTAAAGGGGCGTTTGTACTTGTACAGGAGAGGGATTAATGAATACAAATTTAACCACCGCCCGATTAATTGTAGGGAAACGGCACGGCGCAGAGTCCTGATTTTGGGTAATATCAAATCCGTTGGCATCGTCCTGTATTCATCTCTCTCTTCCCTTTCTCTGTATCCTCTGTGTCCTCTGCGGTTTAATCATTCCGATACAACCGGAATCGATATAACGGGTAAAATAAACCGGATTGGATGGTGACATTGCCCTCGCGAGTGCGATCGACTCCAATCATCGACCACAAGGCAAAAGAGGACACCGCAATGCCATTTCCCACCCAAAAAATAGCGACTAAATTGTTTAACAATTACAAAAAAAAGGACACAGTATTACTATGTCCTTACCTCTGTATTGTAGGGACACAGCCATGCTGTGTCCCTAACCGTACCGATATCCCGATTAGGATTATTGCCGTTTAGAACAAGAACAATTCAGAATTACCGGTCGATCCTAAATTGACATCGACAGTAGCAAACAAACTGTTACCACCAACCGTAGAACCGTTGCTATCGTAATACAGTTTAGTAGACAAACCGTCGTAGATAGCCATGATGGACGGCCCGGTTAAAGTTGCTTCAAACACAGTTACATCAGACACTGTGCTGCTGTAAGCGTAGAAACTCGAAGCCAAAGACACTCCGGTGGTAAAGCCTGCAAAACCAGTGCTGTCGAGGTTAATTACATCATCAGCAATGCTGTAATTGGTAATTAAATCCCCGCCGCCAGCAGTAGTTCCGCTGAACACAAACACATCCAAACCAGCACCGCCGTTGAGAACATTGGTTCCCACACCACCTATTAAAGTGTCATCCCCGATGCCGCCGTTGAGAGTATCGCTACCGCCACCGCCGAAGAGGCTGTCATTACCATCGTCGCCGGAAATGCTGTCGTTACCCAAACCGCCGTCGAAAATGTCCGCACCGCTGCCGCCGCTGAAGATGTCAGCAAATTCAGTACCAGTGACGCTGTTAGCACTCGCATCTCCGGTAAATAAGACAGGAGATGTGAAGTTGTAACCGCCAGCACCAGAACCGAAATTGTTAAAGGCGACGGGGAAAGTGTTTCCAGCAGCAGTTAAATCCGCAACACTACCTGAGTTGGTAGTAGTACCAGTGGGAGAAGTACCAGTATCCGAAGATGCGATCGTACCTGTAAATACAAAGTCCGCCGTTCCCAGATTGCTAGCAGCAGTACCCAGATTCGCAATCAAGGTAGAACCATCGGCTGCGGTACCGTTCGAGTCAAAATACAACACCGTCTCGTTCGACGCATTAGTAAATGCGAAGAAACCAGCAGTTGTAGAATTGCCCAAGGCTTTAGCTTGTGCAGCTTCCAAAGAGGCATAACTGCCGCCAGTGAAAATCACTAACTCTTTGCCAGTAATGTCAGGATTTGAACCACTTACAGCGTCAAAGTTAGTCGTCGTCAAATTACCGAAAGCGCTCGCGGTAAACTGGAATTTGTCAGTTCCAGCAGTAAAGTCAGTAATCGTATCACCGCCTTCGCCTACTGCTTTGTAAACAAACAGATCCGCACCAGCACCGCCAGTCAGAACATCTGCACCGCTGCCGCCGCTGAAGATGTCAGCAAATTCAGTACCAGTGACGCTGTTAGCCTTCGCATCTCCGGTAAATAAGACAGGAGATGTGAAGTTGTAACCGCCAGCACCAGAACCGAAATTGTTAAAGTCGCTCGGATAAGTGTTCCCAGCAGCAGTTAAATCAACAATGCTACCTGAGTTGGTAGTAGTACCGGGCGAAGGTGCGATCGTACCTGTAAATACAAAGTCCGCCGTTCCCAGATTGCTAGCAGCAGTACCCAGATTTGCAATCAAGGTAGAACCATCGGCTGCGGTACCGTTCGAGTCAAAATACAACACCGTCTCGTTCGACGCATTCGTAAAGGCGAAGAAACCAGCAGTTGTAGAATTGCCCAAGGCTTTAGCTTGTGCAGCTTCCAAAGAGGCATAACTGCCGCCAGT
>NZ_JAUBPW010000008.1:113603-131986 GCF_036700965.1 Microcoleus sp. Pol8_D6
GAAAATCACTAACTCTTTGCCAGTAATGTCAGGATTTGAACCACTTACAGCGTCAAAGTTAGTCGTCGTCAAATTGCCGAAAGCGCTGGCGCTAAACTCGAATTTGTCAGTTCCTGACTTAAAGTCAGAAATTTTATCGCCGCCTTCTTTAGTTGTCCTGTAAACAAACAGATCCGCACCACTGCCACCGCTTATGACATCCAAACCGAGGCCGCCGGTGATGGTATCGTTGCCGTCGCCGCCGAGGATGGTATCGTTAAAATTGCTGCCGACAATGTTGTCATCGCCTGCTAAACCATCGAAATTAACTGCAGCCGGATAAGTGCCGAAATTCACATTGTCAGCACCCGCAGTACCTACAGGAACATTTAGTGGGGTGCCGGTGAAGACAAAGTTACTGATTTGCAGGCGAATGTTGACTGAGAAACTAGCCACAATTTCAAAGCGCGCCCCAACATTAAATACCAGTACGGAACGGCCGGTCTCGGCATCTATAAACTGACAGAAAGTAGGCACGTCTAGGTTGCCACCCAAAGCTACAAACCGCGCTTGCAAAGACCTGATGCTGTTAACAGTGATATCCGCGGTGAAGTCGAGCAAGTTAGCGCTGCCGATCGACCCCACAGTAGAAGTAGCAGTAATCTCCAGTCGGGTCAAGCTAGAAACGCTGAGATTACCAAAAGCTGCCGTAGAAAGCTCTAAAAGATCGTCATCGACATTAAAGTCAGTAATAAAGTCAGCTTCTACAACTGTTTGAATCTCTTGGCGGGAAGTGCGGTAAATAAAGCGATCCTTTCCATTACCCCCACTCAGATTATTGGTTCCTAGACCGCCTTCGATAGCGTCATCGCCCTCATTTCCTGTTAATACGTCATTCCCAGCACCGCCTATTACTGTGTCATCGCCGATGCCACCGTCGAGATCGTCATCGTCATCTTCGCCGTCTATCTCGTCATTGCCTTCGCCGCCTTTGGCTTGGTCTTTGCCTGGGCCTGCTTTTAATGTGTCATTGCCGGCCCCAGCTTCGATATCGTCATTATCCTCGCCAGCGTCGATATTGTCACCATCATCGCCGCCTTTAATTGTGTCGTTGCCTTTGCCACCTTTAATTGTGTCATTGGCCTGACCGCCTGTAATGTCATCGCCACCATCGCTGCCTTCGATGTCATTATCCAGCGTCGCAGAACCGATAATAACTTGAGGTTCTGGAGTGCCAGCAAAATTAAAGAGATTTTGCTCGATATTCAAGCTAAAACGCTGGTTGATGAGATCTCTTTTGCCGTTGCTAACTTTAAAACCAAAACCAGCCGCACCCTTATAACCTAGTTTCGCTTTGAAACTTACCAAGCCTGAGTTAATGTCTGCTTGAGAGAAGGTAAAACCGGCTTCTGTTACGGCGACTCCCTTAAAGAATAGTTGGCCGGTTGTAGCATCGGGCAGCTCGGTTACGGTGTAGACTGTGCCGCTAGGACCTTGCTGGTCATCGACAAACCGCAACAACTCAGAAGTAATAGTTTGCTCCTGGCCGCTGGAACCAGCAGTCAAGCTCTTATTAACTTCCAGTTGCGGAGGGTTAAAAACCGGAGTTGGAGTTTGAGTCGGATTGGGAGTTGGAGTGAGACTTGGAGTTGGAGTTTGAGGATTAACTCCCAAAAAGTCGGCCGCAGTGATCAGCGTTGCGTTGACATTCAACAATAGCGCCAAGGCGAAGTTATTGACCCGAATTTCGGTATCGCCACCGACTTGTATAAAGGTCAAGCTGCTAAAGTTCAAGTCGCCAAACAGCAGAAATTTGTCGCTGCCGTCTTCGAAGTCAGTGATGACTGCTTTTGCCCCAGAGGTACTGTTACTCATGACATAAACGTCATCTCCAGCACCGCCGACACAGGTATGGTTGCCAGTACCGCCCATCAGCGTATCGTTGCCGTCGCCGCCCATCAGCGTATCGTCGCCGTCGCCGCCGCCGCTAACGCTGTCGTCGCCGTCGCCGCCGTCTGCCATGTCATTGCCGTTGCCAGTCACGAGGGTATCGTTGCCAGCACCGCCCATCACGCTGTCGTCGCCGTCGCCGCCCATCACGCTGTCGTCGCCGTCGTCGCCACTGCAAACGTCGCTGCCGCCACCGCCAATCACGGTATCGTTGCCGATGCCGCCGCTAACGCTGTCGTCGCCGTCGTCGCCACTGCAAACGTCGCTGCCGCCACCGCCGCTCACGGTATCGTTGCCGATGCCGCCGCTAACGCTGTCGTCGCCGTCGTCGCCACTGCAAACGTCGCTGCCTACACCGCCGCTAACGGTATCGTTGCCGTCGCCGCCGCTAACGTTGTCGTCGCCGTCGTCGCCACTGCAAACGTCGCTGCCTACACCGCCGCTAACGGTATCGTTATCTTTTCCGCCGTTAAGGGTATCGTTGCCTGTGCCACCGCTAACGTTGTCTTTGCCTGCGTCGCCCCTGACAGCATCGTTGCCTTCGCCGCCCTCGCACGTGTCGTCGTCTTTGCCGCCGTAGATTGTATCGTTGCCGGCGCCGCCGTCCACCTTATCCTTTCCTTGGTTGCCGTGGGCCAAGTCATCGCCGTCATCGCCTTCGCAGATGTCGTCGCCCTCGTTGCCAAAAAGGCTGTCGTTATCCTTACCGCCGTTAAGGGTGTCGTTGCCTTTGCCACCCTTAACGTTGTCGTTGCCACGATCGCCTCTTACTTCATCGTCGTCATCGCCGCCCTCGCAATCGTCGTCATTTTTACCGCCGTAGATTTTATTTTTTTTGCCACGGTTTCCTTTGATTTTGTCCTTGCCTTTCTTGCCGTATATCTCTTCCTGCTCGTCGGTGGCGACAAGGAGGTCATCGTCATCGGTACCGACGACGGTTCGGCGGCGATCGATGCCGTTGTCATCTTCTAAGTCATCGTCATCGTCATCGTCATCAGTACCTCCGATGGTCTGGAAACCGTTGTCATCATCATCTAAGTCATCTAAGTCATCATCATCACCATCTAAGCCATCGTCATCAGTACCTCCGATCGTCTGGAAATCGTTGTCATCATCATCTAAGTCATCTAAGTCACCGTCATCATCATCTAAGTCATCGTCATCGCCCACACCTGTTGTGGATGCGCCGTTAGACTGATTCAGAAATGTGGTAACGCCGTCCGTGTTTTCGGCGAGTGCTTGGTTAATTAAATCGTCTAACTCCTGATCGGAAATTGTAGAGCTGTCGTCGCCTAAATCCCCGACAGGCTTTTGTGTTTCATTTTGAGCGGGAGAAAGTTTTCGCGGTGTTTCTTCTAACAAGATTTCGTCTGCCATCGTTGATATTTCCCAAAAAATGGTAAGCTTCTTTGAATCAATTTATCAGCAAACAGGAGGCTGCAGAAGATTTTTTTTAACTTCATGCTTTCGCCTGCTAGAGGAGCTGGTTTCCTCATCTTTACTATTATAGATGCCACTTAAACGGCAAGGTTTTTTTCGCTGTGTTACGAGTTTTATATTCTGCAATTGCGTACCAAAATTAATTGCTCCGCAACCTACACTGTAATTATTGCGCCGAAGCTCCGAGCATTTGAGATGTTCTCGGTATTTTCTACAGTAAGCTGCGCCGAAGGGCTCCTGATTGTAGATTTTCTACGTAATTTCTACAGTGAATTAGCTGAATTTAAACTCGCAACTGACAACTCCTAAATAACTCCCCAAAACCTGTATCCCCCAAATTTTACCCTTGCTTTTTTTCCGATCTAGGCTGGGTGTATTGAACTTTGGTAACACTCCCAGCTTTGACAAATCCTGCCCTGACCTAGGATTTGAATCTCTTCACTAAACGACAGCACCCTCCTAATTTTAGTTCCCGATGATTAATTAGAAATTTAGATAATTCGCCCGGGCAAATATTTGTTCTAATTTTTAGTTGCAGAATTTTTTCTCGATTCGAGGAAACCTCGCGAACTGAGAAAAAGTTTTTTTTTCGGCTCAATACTAAGAGTTGGGCCAAGATATATCTATCTCAAGACAGATTGCCAAATTTGCCAAAAAATAATAAGATTCATAATTCGTTTTTGGTGACAGTTGCAAGCTCGATCGGCATTTTGAGCGGGAATGACCCACGGCGAGGGTGCGAAACCCTGTTGTTTTGTAGGCTTCGCTACCAAATCCAATCATTCTCCGAGAAACCGGCCTGATGAGACGTAATCCTCTAGATGCCAAAAATGATGGTTGCTTGAGAGTACCGGAATAATTTGATTGCCATTGTATTGTTGAGAGTTCTTGGCTGCTGACGTTTATTTTTGCTGCTTAACTGTAACTAGATTAAGAGAGTTAAATTAAAAGTTTTCTATATCATAAAAGCGGTAAATTAGCAATAAGTTATGAGCAATTATCGATAGTCAACTATCAATTACCGATCGCCACTGAGGTCTTAAGGATGAGGGCGGAGGGCTTACGGATGAGAACTCAGGGCTGACCAATTAATTAATTGACACAAAATCAAGATTGCACATCGGGGGTTGGTGGTAGAGGATAAGCGGTAAAGACCGATCGACCGATCGCCAAAAAAAATAAAATACTCAACTTTCCCTGCGATATTGCCCTGAAACCGGTTGGCGAGAGCCGAAGTAATTTTAATAAGAACTAGAGATCCGCCTGGTAAAGTGCCTCCAATTTAACTTTACTCAGCAATGAGAAACTCAAGTTCACGACGAATCTAAAGGGGTCTGCGGTAGAGGTGCAAAATGTTAAAGATAGCAAGATTGGAGAAAAGTCGGCTTTCACCGAGGCACAGGGCAATCAAAACTAATAAACTGTTATTAAAGTACAACTTTTATATCCTCAAAGTGTTTGAACAAATATATATGACCCCAGCGATCGCCCGATCGGGGGAAGCGCATTCAGAAACTTTGATTCAAAGAGTAAAAATTATTTTGCCGTTCGCTATTGCTAGCCGCAAAAACGCAGGCAAATTCAGAATTAAGGCGGGAGGGCGCTAAATCCGTGAGCCAGGAATTTCAACTCTCAGTCACTCCCGTTGGGGACGACGAATATCTAGTGCGGACAGAAAGGGTTGCACCCGGTGTACCCTTAGCCGAACAACAAGTCCGCTGGCCGATCAATGAATGGCTTGCACAGTCTTCTCAACTGATGAACGACCCCCTGGTGGGCTTGCTCCAAGGAAAAGCAGTACAGGGAAGCAGTTTTGCGGGTCGCGGCCTCTCCCGTTCGGGAAACAACTCAGCGCCGAATTTAGTAGCCCTGGGGCAACAATTATACAGCGGGCTGTTTCAAGGAAACTTGCGCGATAGCTGGACTTGCGCTCAAGGCATCGCCCAGCACCGCCGAGAAGTGCTGCAACTGCGACTCGGACTCAAAGGCCGGCGCTTGCCACGACTGCCGTGGGAAGTTCTGCACGCCGGCGATCGCCCTTTGGCAACCGGCACAGATGTCGTGTTTTCTCGCTACCAACCAGGTACAAGTTTGTTCAAACAAACCCGGATACTGCCTAGTGGCGGGCCACTAAAAATTTTAATGGCGATCGCCTCTCCGAGCGATCGAGACAGCTTGCAGCTCAAGCGAGAAGTGCTCCATTTGCAGCAAGAACTCCAAAACCGCACCGGTCATCCTCTCAAAAACAGCCCCCATTGCCCGGAAATTCAACTGACTATTCTCGAACAGCCCGATCGAGAACAACTTACCCAAGCCCTAGAACAAGGACACTACCAAGTCCTGCACTACGCAGGCCATAGCAACTTAGGTTCCAGAGGTGGCGAACTCTACCTAGTCAGCAGCCGCACCGGCTTAACTGAAACCTTGAGTGGCGACGACTTAGCTGGATTGCTCGTTAACAACGGTATTCAGATGGCCGTGTTCAACTCCTGCCGCGGCGCCTACGCCGACCCCTCAGACCTCGCGGACGACAGCCCGGAGCGGAACTTAACCGAAGCTCTAGTGAAGCGGGGCATTCCGGCAGTGCTAGCAATGGCAGAAAGCATCCCCGATGATGTAGCCCTAACTCTGACGCGGTTGTTTTACCGCAACCTCAATCAAGGCTATCCAGTCGATCTCAGCCTGAGCCGGGCCAGAGCTGGGCTAATTTCTGCCTACGGTTCTCACCAGCTATACTGGGCTTTGCCCATTCTTTACCAGCACCCGGACTTTGACGGCTATTTGACCGGCGCCCCAGCCCACAGCGCGACATCCGGTTCTATGGTGCACATAATCGCGTCGGGAACGCCACCGGCGCTCGCGGGTACAGAATGGAAGGCCCAGTCTTCGGTTTCGGCGATCGCCCAATACCCCCCAATCCCAGCCAATCGATCGCATGAGTCAGACAATTCTGACGGCGAAGTCTGGGAATACTTTCCCGACCAATTAAAAGATCGTAGGGATTGGGTTCACCAGAACGATCGAGCCGATGCTACTAATTCACCGAACTCACCGACGGCTTCGCCGTCCTCTATTCCTAATTCGGAGTGTTCGGTGATCCAAGCAACTCGCGCCGCAGCACCGACTCAGAAACCGTTAACAAAACCGGGATCGAAAAAATTTGTCACCCTAATGCTTTGCTTGTTGTCCGTTGCTTTGAGTGCTGGCTTTTTTGGGTGGCGGTACTCGAACCAGCGAGGCACGAAACCAGAAGAGTTACTGCCGGCGGTACGGACTCCCCTGTCGCAAAATTACCTGCAACAACGTCACTAAAAGCGATCACCCACTGCAATGCTTAATTTAGACCCTCTTGGCCTGCCTCCAAACTGGGTGGGGTTTTTGCTGGCCATTCGCGATCGGCCGCCGCTGGCAAAGTGATCGCAAGTATACTGCTCGATCAAATCTCCGACTTACGTTCATCAAGCCGGTTTTTACCTAAAATAAGCAGCAGCCCAACCAAGCATCGAGGAAGAAACCGAGTTTCTCGTCGAGAGAGTAAGTCCGGGACTGCTTGATATATAATTGTCAGTCGATTGTAGATTTTAGACTTCGGGTTGAGCCCTGAGTCGAACGATTTGAGATTTTAGATTTACTCTACAGATGAATCTGGAAGCTTGAACAACAGTCTAAAATTTTGATCTCTCCACGACACGAGTCGGTGGCTTGTATGCGTTTTTGAGCGGGCTGATTCGGCAGCAGGAGCATTCGTCATTCCGCACAAGACAATAAAAGCGAGAGTTGCAACAATAAAGAACGTCCTCACCGTCAGCGCGCTTGCTATATTTCACAATAATTAATTATGGAAGCGGCTGTGAGTTTGACCGAAAGCATCCAGGATACAAGCCCCCGGATTCATCCGTCCAGAAATAAAAAACCTGTATCCGATAAAGGAGCCCCCGAATTTATCCGTGGGGTCAATGCTTCAATTCTTTAATCTAAAATCTCAAATCTAAAATCGATTGACGCGCCCCTCCAGTTGGTGCATAAATTTTGAGAGTATGGCAGTTTACAGGCCACGACTCGAAACCAATACATTTCCATCGACACTCCATGTCGGCAACCGCTACTAATTTGTAGTGCATCAAACATTTAAGCTGTTGTGCATTTAACTCGGTCTTTTTCAATTCCCCTGTGGAAATAACCTCAAATTCTCTGGCTTGGGGCCGGAGGAGGAAGATTTTCCCGAGTTCCCCCTAGAAATCTACTGATTCCTGGCGAAGTGTTAAGAGTCGCGAAGCAATCTCGCCCCATCAAAACTATTCCCCTCTTAGTAGCTGTCCGATGTTTCTGCCACAGCGCCCATTGAGTCGGGTTTTAGCTTAAACCCGTTCAACGAAGAGGTGAAATTTCCTTCAATTTTTACCGGATTGCCTTCCCCAGACTGCGTTCTGTGGAAGTTATATGCCCAACACCTTAATAGAAGATTGCTCGTTGGTATTTGGGGTTTTGAGGGGATTCCCAGCCCGAAAAATAGAATTTACAAGTAGCTGGCAGTGACATCTAGAACAAGTGCTGCCTCGTCTTGTTGAGGTAAAAGTTAACCCAGCGCCGGTAAATGCTGGCGGCAGATTTGCAGCGGCCGCGCTCTAGGTATTTCGATTCATGGCTGTCTTATTTTGACCTTGACCGCAGACACAATCGGGGATTGGTGAATGCAGGGAACAGACTTTACTGTAAAAAAGTAAAACATTTAATTTGCGACAATAATTCCCCGCGCGATCGCTCTGAGGCTTACAGAAGGATTTGGGCCGCGAGGAGCAAATTGATCGCCCTTCGAGCATCCTTACTTGCACCCCCGGTCTTGAGACCGCAGAAATTTCTCCAGAATCTTAATATTCAGAATTCTTAGTATTGACAGTGAAACAAAGTTAATCTAATGTGTTGTAATTGATATAAGTAAAGTCCAATAAGCGAGGTACGGTCAATGGCAGAAACAGCTACAGCACCCTTAACAGGAAAAGGTCTGCTTCAAAAAATCAAAGGCAGTGATTTGCCGCGCAGAGAACTTGCGAAGCTTTGCGGCTACTTCACAGTCAGCAAAAGTGGAGAAACCCGGATTAATCTGGCTGAGTTTTACGATGCAGTGTTAGCTGCTAAGGGCATTGAGCTAGAGAAGTCTAAAGCAGACGGACGCGGGCGAGAAGCGAGTTATCGAGCTAGCGTTCACAAGAATGGTTCGATCGTGATCGGGGCAAATTATACCCAAGAAATGGGATTAAAGCCGGGAGACGAGTTTGAAATTAAGCTCGGATACAAGCACATTCGCTTGATTCAGATCGATGTGGACAGACCGGATGTGGATGTGGATGATGAAGAGGAGGATACAGAAGAATAGAGGCGATCGTGATGCAGTCAGCCGATAGCAAGGCGACTGGATTTGGCATTCGCTACACGAGTATTTGCGCGCCACCCTTCGATTGAACTGATGAGCTGTCTTGACTATTTCTATTTTCTCTTGTCCCGCAAAGACTACAGTGCCTCTGAACTTCGCAAAAAGGGGCAAGAGAAAGGTTTTGGCAATGAGGAAATATTGGAGGCGATCGCGCAAATTCAAGACCGCGGCTATCAGTCCGACACTCGCTTGGTGGCAAACTCGATCGCCTCTGCAGCAGGCAAATACGGGAAGTCGGCCATCAAGCGCAAGTGCCTGCAAAAAGGAATTACCAACGATTTGTTCGAGCAAGTCTGGGAAGAAGAAATTGCCGAAAATCAGGACTCCGAAGCAGAAAAACTGGCCGAATTAAAAGCCAAAGTCATGCGGAAATACAAGATCGATACTTGGGGTAAAGCAGATCCGAAAACCAAGGGCAAAGTCTTGAATTACCTGCAATACAGGGGCTTTAATGCATTTGAAATTTGGCGACAGTGGCAGGCGGAAGAAGAGGATGAGTAAATAGTAGGGCCAAGCAAATAAATGCGGCCCCGATAGGCAAGCACACCTACACTGCTGCCGACAGGGCTAAAGTGTAAGTCCTGAGTTTTTGTGAATGTATGTCAATCCTCAGCGTTGACTAAATAAGATTCGTACATTTGCCGATGTCTGGCTAAAAGCTCGAGATATTTCTCGTTGATTTTGGCCAGCATCCATTTTTCTTGAAAAATCGCTGCGGATTCTGCTTTCACCGGATCTGCTTCTAGCGGCAAAATATTTTTTCGAGCTGCGGTTTGCTCTGCAACAGACTTCAGCTTTTGAGGGTTTTGCTGGTATTTTCGACCGCTTTTGTGGTTAGCGTAGCGACGCGATCGAGTATACCCCATCTGCAAGAACTTGCGGGCCATGTCGGCTCCCACAAAATCATCGGCATCGAGATACTCTAAAAACAAGGAGTAAATTTTGCTGCTGGACTCCCTCGCAATTTCAGGAGTCTTAAATCTCCAGAAAGGCAGAATTTCTCCTTTGTAGGGTTCAACCAACAGCACTCCCTGTTCTCCTTTCCCTACCCGATAAAGTTCCGGGTGCTGTCGAAAGTCGATGTTCTTAAAATCCGCATGGTAGTCGAACTGCTTCATCGGGCATTTTCTGTTCTATCTGGAACTATAGAAGCCCGGGGTTTACCTTCGTCTCGTTGGGTATAAACCCAGGCCCAAGCAATCAAGACAGCTTGAAAAGGCAGCCTGAACCAATAAAGTAATTGGTTGTGGGGAATCCCTTCTATGGGAATGTTGTTGACGGCTTGATTGATATTAGCTGGAAACACGGCAATAAACAAGGCAATTAATCCCCACGCCGCCGCCCTGCTCACAGGAGGAACTAACAGCCCAATTCCGCCCAAAATCTCGAAAAAACCGCTGATATAAACCAAGGCTTCCGGGTAAGGAAGCTGGGGGGGCACAATTCTGATAAAAGGTGCTGGTACTGCAAAGTGCAGCACGCCTACAATACTGATAGCTACTGCGAGAATAACTCGCCAAATTTCTTTTTGACTTTTCATGGGCAATGGGTAATTAATAATTGTTAAATTGCTGCGATCAGGCTTGCCAAAATTTGCGAGCTGCGATCGAGATCACAATAAAACTGAGGTCCAAAAATTCCAGCTTTTCGGGTTTGTCTGCTCTTGGTGGTGGCTGTAACGATTTTATTTCGTAGAAAACCCAGGTTTCTGCGTAAATCCCAGACAAGTTTTCACAGCACCAAAGTGGAGGAAGCGAGAACTGGAATCGAAGGCCTGGGCGTTGACTGCCAAAAACAGATAGCGCGCATTTTGATAACAAGATTTTAATGTCTAGTGCCCTGTTGCTGTCTCTATCTTCGGGTAGTGAAACATGATTTTTGTTCCGGCTTTGGCTTCGTCAGCAGCCCAACCAGTGGGGGATTTTCTCCAGCGACAAATTCACCACCGCTTAACATTAAATAAGTCATCGCCGCAATTGATGAGTGCGATTGCTGCTAAATTTGACCTAGCCTTCCACGCGCTTCCCTACCCTACCCTACGGGAACCACTACGGGGAACGGGAACCCTTCCGGGGAAAGAGATAGCTTTGCTACCGCCTACCTTGATGAGACTAATTAAGGCGAGTAATTTGTCAATAACTTTTATAATTATTTAATATTTGCGCTTTGAGAATTATTGGGAGAGGCAATTCGGGAATGCTCTGTAATTAAAATTACTATCTAAAGTTTGAATTTTGTCAACTTCTGACCGATGTTATAATGAATGAAATTATTGAATTTGCTAAAAAGTCGATCGTCCTAGCAACTCCCCAACCATCCTGCTGGAATTCAAAATAGTCACCAATGGCAGGAACTTTTTACCCGCCACATTATTCAAAAAGATTGAGCCTCCAAGCGCTGTGTCATTTTTATCTACACGCAATTAATCACCGACGACCATGAACACCTCACTAAACACCTCTAAATTTGGCATAAACCGGATGCTGCGACAATCGCTGTTTGCAGGCATCATTTCTGCTGCAGCTTTAGCTAGCGGATGGGCGCCCGGTTTGTATGGACAATCCCCAAATCTCGTTTTCGGAGCAGCAGCCCAAGCTCAAGAAATTAGCAGCGAAGAAATTACTAGCTACGCTCGTGCTGTGTTGGCAATAGAACCCAGACGGGTGGAAGCTTATAACGAAATTAAAGGCATGGCTGGGGGATCGGTTCCCAGAGTAGTGTGCAACGAAACTCAGGAAATCAATAGGTTGTCTGGAGGTGTTCGCGGAATTGCGGTGAATTACTGCCAACAAGCTAAAAAAGTTATCGAAACCAATGGTTTGACAGTTAGTCGCTTCAACCAGCTCACTTTGCTCCAGCAAGCGAATCCAGCAGTCAAACAGCGCATTCAAGCCGAACTCCTGCGACTGCAACAAGCGGGCAATCAATAAGCTTGATGGTTTGATTCTTTCTTCCTCTCCCGTTCTATTCTTCGAGTTACTAGACGATATGCAAAATTTTTTGAAAAAAGGGCGATCGTCTGTGATAAAATGCTTGACAAAATGACAGAAATTTGGTAGACAGACAAGAACGGGAGCGGTTCAGAGAGATGACTATTTTTCAACTTGCTGTAAATGGCAATGAGATATAGCGATCGCCAACACGATTAAGACGTTTTTAATTTCTGAAACATGAGCTTAAGAGTGGAACTTCAGTCTTCCTTATTCCTTTGGCTATAAAAAAGATATTCCTCAAAAACTAAATGTCAAGTGAATTGCTCTGAGGAATAGAATATAAAAATGCTAACTTTCACCAAACATTTGCCTGCAAATCCGGATGCTGTTGTCAGCTTTACTTTACCGATGACAGCGGACGATCGCACTCGCAGCCGCCACCGATTCGAGACAGAGACGGGGGAAAAGCTGCACCTGAATTTGCCCAGAGGTACAGTATTGCGCGATCGAGATTTATTGCAGTCGGAAGACGGTAGCTGTTTGGTAGTGGTAAATGCAAAACCAGAACTGGTGCTGACAGTGTGGGCATCAAGTCCGCTGCTACTGATGCGGGCGGCTTATCATTTAGGAAACCGTCACGTAGCTTTAGAAATTGCCGATAATTATTTAAGACTTTCCCCCGACTCTGTATTGCAGGGAATGCTAGAAAAAATGGGTTTGGAAGTAACAGAGGAAATTGTGCCGTTTCAGCCGGAAATGGGCGCTTACGGGCACAACCATTAGGAATGGGGAATGGGGAATGGGGCATTGGGCATTGGGCATTGGGCATTGTAACCACCAAATAACAGTCAACAGTCAACAGTCAACAGTGAACAATCAACTTTTATCTTTGTTGCAGTTAGCTTTTGCACCTGTGGGAGCTTATAGTTATTCTGAGGGAATCGAAAGTCTGGTAGAAACCGGTGCGATCGACAGCGAGATTACTTTGAGGAATTGGTTAGAAAATTCGCTGCAATTCGGGGCTGTGCGAGTAGAAGCCGCTGTGGTGGTACGCGCTTTGAGGGCGGCCCAGATTGGGGATTTGACCGCTTTGAGTTACTGGAATGCTTGGGCGACTGCTGCTAAGGAAACTGAAGAGTTGCGCTTGCAAAGTTGGCAAATGGGGCGCACTTTAGTCAGGTTGGTGCTCGATTTGCGTGAAGCGAAGCTATCCCGCAGGGAATCGCTCATTGCTTCTGGGTTAACAACAAGTGTAAAAGATTTGCTGGAATTTGGCGGCAATCAGTGCAATTTTGCGATCGGCTTTGGCATTGCCGCGGCAACCTGGCAGATTGAAGAGGAAGCGGCCGTGTTAGGATATTTGTACAGTTGGGCTGCTAATTTGGCGAGTGTGGGCGTGAAACTGATTCCCCTAGGTCAAACAGCCGGTCAACAGTTATTGTTAGATTTGCAGTCTCAAATTAGCTGTACGGCGCAAGAAGTTTTAAAATTAGAAGATGAGGACCTTGGTAGTTGCAGTTGGGGATTAGGGCTGGCTAGCATGGCGCACGAAACTCAGTACACTCGGTTGTTTCGCAGTTAAAAATTATAAAATCTAAAATCTAAAATCTAAAATCGATATGAGTGCTTTTCGTGTAGGAATTGCTGGGCCAGTTGGTTCGGGGAAAACTGCTTTACTGGATGCTTTGTGCAAGTCGCTGCGGCAGCAGTACCAGATTGCGGTTGTGACTAATGATATCTATACTCAGGAAGATGCCCAGTTTTTGGTTCGGAGTCAAGCTTTGGAGAGCGATCGAATTTTGGGCGTAGAAACGGGAGGCTGTCCCCACACAGCCATCCGCGAAGATGCTTCCATTAACTTAGTAGCTATAGAAGAGTTAGAACAAAAATTCACTGATTTAGATTTAGTTTTTGTCGAAAGCGGTGGCGATAATTTGGCGGCAACATTTAGCCCGGAGTTAGTAGATTTAACAATTTACGTAATCGATGTCGCTGCGGGCGATAAAATTCCGCGCAAAGGCGGGCCAGGAATTACTAAATCTGATATGTTGGTAATTAATAAAACAGACCTCGCACCTTATGTAGGAGCAGATTTAGGCGTGATGGAACGGGACGCGAAAAAAATGCGCGGCGATAAACCTTTTGTTTTTACTAACTTGAAGACAAAGGATGGCTTAGCGTCGGTGGTTGATTTTGTGAAGATGAATGTCGCTTAGGGCAATCAAATCTAGTATCATGGAAATAAGCCGTTTAATGATGACCAAGTAAGTTATGCTGAGTTGTTATGATGCAGCCGAATACTTTTTGGCTCAGGCAAGTGAAGATGCTGGCGATCTGATATCTAATCTCAAGCTTCAGAAATTGGTTTACTATGCTCAAGGCTTTCATTTAGCTTTGTACGATAAACCGCTATTTCTTGAAGCCATAGAAGCATGGACTCACGGACCCGTTGTTCCTGAGTTGTACCATCACTACTATAAAAAGTATGGTACTGGTGCAATTCCATGTCCAGAATATATAGACTTTTCGATTTACGACGAAAAAACTAAGAGCCTGCTTGATGAAGTTTACTCTGTGTTTGGGCAGTTTGCTGCATGGAAGTTAAGCAACATGACACACGAAGAATATCCCTGGAAACTTGCTGCTCAAAATAGCGGAAAAATTACTCATCAATCCCTGAAAAAATACTTCAAGACTCAACTCAATTGTGAAGAAGCATCTTAAGGCAAATCAACGCCAAGAAAAAGGGAAAAGGATTTCACCTAGAGAAATTGTTGATTTAGCGCCAGAGCAGCAGTCACCTCTATTTTCTTTGCGGTACATGAATAAAGATTACTCTCTTGCTCAATGTACAAAAGATGAAAAGGCAGCTTTTGCAGATACGCTGTACAAATTAAGTCAGCTTACCTGGAGTCAGATTAATGCTTCTAGCCGTCACGGATCGGGCTACGAGAAGATAGCCCGAAGTGCCATTAGATAGCCTATTCCCAGGCATCTTAAGGATGATGTAAATTTTATTGCTTTTCGGTTTTGCGGGATGGCTCCGATGGTTGGTTATCGGGATGGGGCTGTGTTTTATGTTATTTGGTTGGACAGGGATTTTACGTTTTACCCTCATTAAAAAGAACTCGTTAAATTAGTGGCGGTGTCCAATTTTCGCTACCGCACTACCAATTCCCTGACCAAATTAGCCAAACGTTCTGTACTGTCTGTCACCGCTAATTCAGAAGCAGCTTGAGACATTTTTGCCAAATATTCGGCATCTCTTAACAAATACAATACTTTGCTTTGCAATACCTCTGCTGTCAGTTCGCTTTGACGGAATACCACAGCGGCGCCGACTTTAGCAAATACTTCCGCATTAAATCTTTGGTGGTCGTCAGCCGCGTGAGGAAAAGGAATTAAAATAGAAGGTACGCCCGTCACTGCTAATTCTGTCAGTGCACTCGCGCCCGATCGACTAATTGCTAAATTTGCTCGCTGCAACAAACTCGCCACATTGTCGTAAAATGGCATTGACAAATATTGCTCGTGTTTCCAACTTTCAGCATCCGGGTCATTATTTCCGGTGAGGTGAACCACCCAAGCACCGGCATCAAACCAAGCAGGAGCACACTCGCGCACTAAATTATTGACTGCGACAGCACCTTGAGAGCCGCCCATGACTAAAATTACAGGTACACTGTCAGGAATTGGCAAATTTAGAGGTTGGCGAGTCAGGAATTGCGATCGCACCGGTGTACCAGCAACAACGGTTTTCGCGCGGGGTAAATGCTGGGCTGCTGCTTCAAATCCGATCGCCACAGCAGTGCACAAAGGACTAAACCAGCGCGTCACCTTCCCCGGAATGGCATTAGATTCGTGGAGAATCACCGGCAAACCCAAAGAACGGGCCGCCAGAATTGCCGGTGCCGCGATGTAACCGCCGGTAGTAAACACTCCCTGAAAATTGCCCGCTTTGAGCAACTTCCGCACTTGAAGGATCGAGCCGGCGAGTCCGCCCAAAATCCGCAGTGTATCGAGTCCCAATCGCTGCTGAAAGCCTTCAACGGCGATCGTGTGGAGGGGGTAAAGGGATGAAACTAACTCGGTTTCCATGCGGTCTGGGACTCCTAGCCATTCGATCTGACAGTCGTTCAACTGACTAGCGGTGGCAATCGCGGGAAATAAATGTCCACCAGTGCCGCTAGCTGCAACTAACAAACGAAGGGGGGCTTTTGTCAAGGTTTTTGTTTCTTTTACAAGTACAAGTTCCACAGGTCAATCGATTTTATATTTGAGGTTTTAGATTATTATGCTTATTATTCCGGCAGTTTCAGCCAATTTTCAATCAGCAATCTAAAATTAGATTGTAGATTGTGCCGTGTCCGTCCTTCCGTTGTCAGTTTTCGTTGCAGGCGAACAGTTGCCCGCGCCACGACTCCTGACAAATAACCAAATTATCACCTAATGCGTAATTTTTTGAATTTAGTGCCAAGTGTATCTCAGTATTTTTCCAGCCGTCGGAACGAAAAAGCCGATCGCGCGATCGTTTTTGGCTTGAACTGCGGGCAGTCGATCGCTCAAATGTTGTTATGTTTAACAGTGGTAAGTGCTGGCGTGCTGCATCAAGGTGCGGCCCGAGCGATCGGTGTGATCGCGGCAACTCCCCAAACGATCGCCCAAACCCCTGCAAATGCGCCTGCCCCACTCACAAAAGTGCTAACAGAAATTGACGCAGCGGCCAATCGGCGCGATGTCAAAGCAGTCATGGCATTTTACAGCCCGAATTTCACTCATTCTGACGGCTTAAACAGCCAAAGCATGGAAAAAGCCCTCACCCAACTCTGGAATCGATATCCGAGTTTAAATTACCGCACCGAGATCAAATCTTGGAAAACCGAAGGTAGCGCGATTATTGCAGAAACCATAACTACAATTGCTGGCACTCAAAAAAAGGATGGCAGAGAATTAACTCTCAAAGCTACCATCCTTTCCCAGCAGCGCTTTGAACGTGAAAAAATAGTTAGTCAAGAAATTTTAGCAGAACAAACTCAACTTACTTCTGGCCAAAGTCCTCCCACAATTCAAGTGAATTTGCCGGAGCAAGTTAAGGTGGGCGAAGAGTACCATTTTGATGCCATTGTGCGAGAGCCGATCGGCGATGATATTTTAATAGGGACTGTTTTGGAGGAACCCATCACCGAAAAAACCTTTTTTAATCCCTCAGAAGTTGAGCTGGAGTTGCTAAATTCCGGGGGAATTTTTAAAGTAGGTAAAGCTCCGGCTACGCCGGAAAATCGGTGGGTTTCAGCAGTTTTGATGCGACAAGGTGGAATTGCAACAGTTAGTGTGCGATTGCGGGTTGTCAAATAATAAAATAGGTGTTATGGGCATGGGGCATGGGGCATGGGGCATGGGTGATTGGTGATTGGTGATTAGTAAGTGGTAAGTGGTATAGCGGTTATTAGTCACACGAGGTACATATTTGAAAATAAAAAAATATCATTAAAGGAATTACACATACCTCACTATAGCGAGAAAGGCTATAGCAAGTAACAACTAACAAATAACAAAACTAACAAATAACCAATGACAACAGTCAACTAACAACTGACAAAAAATGATTTCTATCCAAAATCAAATTGTTTTCATTACAGGCGCGAGTAGCGGTATCGGAGCTGCCTGTGCCAAGATATTCGCCAAAGGTGGAGCCAAACTAATTTTAGCAGCCCGCCGTCTTGAAAAGCTCGATCTACTGGCAAAAGAACTTGTAGAAACAAAATCGATTGCATCGGCGAACGAGATTTATTTGCTAGAATTGGACGTGCGCGATCGCCCGCAAGTGGAATCGGCGATAACTGCGCTTCCCGATGCCTGGAAAAACATCGATATTCTGATTAACAATGCGGGATTGAGCCGTGGTTTAGACAAACTGCACGAAGGCAACTTTCAAGATTGGGAAGAAATGATTGATACCAATGTTAAAGGCTTGCTTTACATGACTCGCGCGATCGTGCCGGGAATGATAAGCCGAGAACGGGGCCACGTAGTGAATATCGGCTCAATAGCAGGCCGCCAAGCTTATCCGAAAGGTAATGTTTATTGCGCTTCCAAAGCAGCAGTGAGAGCTATTTCTGAAGGGTTGAAACAAGACCTTTTGGGAACACCAGTGCGCGTGACGGAAATAGAGCCCGGTTTGGTGGAAACAGAATTTAGCAATGTCCGATTTCACGGCGATGCAGAAAAAGCCAAAAATGTCTATCAAGGATTGACACCGCTGACTGCTGACGATGTAGCCGATGTCGTGTATTTTTGCGCGACACGATCGCCCCACGTCAATATTAGTGAAGTCTTGCTAGTTCCGACAGACCAAGCGAGTGCAACTCTGGTTCACCGAAAAGAGTTGTGAGTTTTTAGTGGTAAGTGTCCGGATGGCGCTGGAATTCTCAGGAAGCTTAATTGGTAGATGCACCCTGATTAATTAACTCCCGACCAATTTTGGCCGGGTTTTTTTTGCGATCGCACCCTTAGCCACACATTCTCCAAAATTCTGCCAAACTGTCCTGAAACAGGCGCTCCCTTACCGGAGACTAATACCAATTCTCCAAAATTATGCTACAGTATTTAGTGCCGATAGAATATAATCCCATCCCGTGATAGATGCGATT
>NZ_JAUBPW010000009.1:0-90403 GCF_036700965.1 Microcoleus sp. Pol8_D6
ATTCACCGGCCTGATAAACGAGTACATCAAAATCTGCGAGAGAAACCTCAAGCAGCGGGGAGTCGATTTTACTAAAAGCAGCGCTCACTGTCCCGGCGAACCGAAACTCCAGATAGAGGACTGGGAATTGGACTACATCAATGACAAGCTCCACTGCATTTTTCCAGGATTGCAATTTGTGGAAGGTCGAGCAGATGGAGATTGCGAAAAAGATGATTAGCGCTCAACTTTCCCTGTTTGACACGGCTGCTGCAGAAATCGGTAGTTTTTACAAACCAGGCGATTTAGTAAAAATTCGCAAAGTGCCGGCGATCGCCAAACACGTCAAATGTGGCCACACTTACAAAATCCACGAAGTCGAGCCCAGTAACGGACTACTCAAATTTTGGAATCCATTCGCGAGCCAGTGGGATTACCTGCACCCCGAAGAAGTCAAGCTCGCTCTCGCCCCCACCGACAAAATTGATTCGCTAACACCCGTCGAGGTTGCTGTTAGCGAATCAACCGTGCCAACTTGTGGAACCGATACTGAGACTGGCATTGATGCTGTTATCGAATCAAACTCCCCGCTCGAAATTGATTCGGTAACAGACCCCATATCTATTTACAAACCAGGCGGCACGGCTCGCAGCGGGGAATATTACCGACTGTCTTACCGAGACGGCGACAGAGTAAGACACCAGCACATTCGCGGGGGCAACACCGATTCCCCGATCGCTCAGGCAAAAGTGCGGGAAGTGCGATCGCTTTTAGCGGCCGGAGTTTCCCCCGCCGAAATTTCCGCAACCCTTCGGAGTCATAACTCTCGAAATTTTTAAGCGCCTTTTGACTTTTTCTCTTTAAGCCGTTTGACCATATCTTTTAACTCCGGCTTCATATCACTTTTTTTAGGGTTAGTCCCCATCGCATCTTTTATCAAGAAAATATCGAGTGACTTGAGCTTAATAAGCTCATCTTTTTTTCTCAAAAATTCTTCCTTGATAGCGCCTTTGCCCGCAGCCTCTCGCCGTTGTTCTGTGGTTCCGGTAGAACCGCGACCGCTTGAACCTTTCCCACTGCTAGAGGTACTTCTCCCGCCTGATGCTTTAGCCATTTTTTAAAGCCTCGTTTATTGATATTTGCCCAGGTTTAAACTGCCATCGCACAATCGGAATCTTGCTCGGTGCGAGCATTTTGCCCAAAACTTCCTCCACTTGATTATCGGTTTTTAGTCCCGATACTTTGAGCTTTTTCGGTTCAGCTTTGCCAAATCCTTTATGACCTTCGTAAATAGTAAAGCAAACTGGGAGTTCTTCTGGCACAGGCTCCGGCTCAATCCCGATCGAATCCGCGACAAATTCAACCTTGCGGCTTGTTTCCGCAAGTGTACTCATAATTTGAACAAGCTGCATTATCGCAGCCACCTCAAAACGTTGGGTACTGTTCCCATCGCTCATGCTTTCTGCCATCATCTCATACATATTGGATGCCCAAGCGGTAGCATTAGTGCTTTGCCACTCACTCCCCAAAGGTTTACTTTTAGGATTGATTATCAATCCATTTGCCAACATCCGAAATAGTGCCTGAGTGATTGCATAGTAGTCAACACAATTATCATTCCCAGTTCCTCCTGGTACAAGGAAAGCGTTACTAACGGGGAATTTATTTTTTTTAAGCTTAGCGATTCCGAGGTATTTATACATTTCTCGGATTTGTTCACAGCAGTCATTCATAGGAGTAAAGTGTTGGGGATAATTGGGTAAATTTACAGGTAAAAGAGGAGAAACAACAGGAGGAGGAACGTATCCACCCGGACAAGGGGGAGCTGGAAATATTTCTAATATTTCTATACTGTAATCATAAGGAGAGCCATACCAGGGATTAATTCCTCTACTTGTATCTTTGTGGTAATATTTTTTTCGCTTATAATTTATTTTATATTTTACGTGAGCATCGTACTTGCCAAGCGTAAAAGTGTTGGATGTACTATTAATCAAAGAGTGGCCGATTATATTTTTAGATTTTTGCCAGTGCCAGTTGCCACAATAATTTAAATATTCAATAGTTTCTACACCATTTTGAAAATAGCCACCTGGATAGCTCCATCTTTCACACTCTTTGATATCGGCAGCCGTGAGATCTGTATAAATCCCTTGCGGCACTATATTGTACAGGCCTGGCCCCGCCGGATTAGCATAATAATGAGGATTATAAGTTTCCCGCCGACGCAATATTAAATATGTCTCTAACGCTTGTTCGATTGGAGATAACGTCCACGCTATGAATTGATTGATTAATTCACCCTTACTATTCCAATTTCCGTGATAGGCCGCCAAAAACATATCATCATCTTTGCACGATTTAGTGACTGTAAATACTCCTGCATTAGCAAGCCCTGGCGTATAAGGTGTTGGTGCGGGTGTTGGAGTTGGAGTTGGAGTTGGAGTTACCGATGGTGTTGGAGTTGTGATACCCGGATCAGGCTCAAACTTTACACACAATTCCCCTCCTGGCACACCATAGCAAAGTGATAATGATTTCTTGCCATCGGGTGACACCGCTACTTCAATTTTTGCCCCCGCTACACTGATAGATCCTTTTATTCCTTCATCTTCATCAATGCTGGCGCTTCCTCCCGTACCAGCAATGTTGATACCCGCTTCAGCGCCTTTTATTGATATTTTCCCGTCCGGGCTGTAGCCGATTTTACCTCCAATATTTACCCCTAATTTCCCCCTGGTACTACCAATCTCAGCGCCAATTCCGAGAGTCCGGTTTGTAGCATCAGCTTCAATTTTGATACCTTGCTGTCCGAGTAGTCCGTCAATTCCTGCGGTTAGTTTGCCTGTGGCTTTAATCCCCCCAGCACTACCCAATCCACGTTCTGCGGATATGTTTAATCCCTGCAATGGATTAGTTGATTCACTCGGATTACTCCCATTAGATCTGCCTTCAGATGGTTTTGATAAATTGGGCTGTGGTTTTCTCAAGTTTGGGGGCATAAATAAATAAATATTACTTTGTTAATTAGTATAAAAAATCAGCACTGAAAAAGATTTATTCAAAAGATAGCCGCTATTCCCCGGAGCAAGCATTAAGTTTACGCATAATGAATCGTGCCACACATCGTAGCTGTGTCCAATCGAGAAAGAATCGAAATCGCTTGGGATAGACGAATTCGGAAAGTGGCTAATACTAGGTAGCAACCCAATAATTTTATTTCCGTCTAAACCATGGATAGTTTGCAGTACGCCGCCTTCGGCCGAAGGCGTGATTCCAATAATTCTTTTTATTTTCAAGGCAACATTGTCACCAAATTTCGCAAATCCTGTAAAGCTAGGCGAGTCAAGAGGAGCTTTTAAAGCTAAAGCATTGGTGATGGTACTTGCAAAATTGGCATCATTATTGAGTGCTGCTGCTAATTCAATCAGTGTATTTAAAGCGCCGGGTGCACCCCCGACTAAATCTACAATTGCCTGGTCAATTTGTTGGGGTGTTGCAAATCGGGATTGTGGAATAGTTTGTATAGTACCTGTAGAAGTATCCCTACCAAGTACCACGCCAGCGGGTACATTTGTTAATCTATTTTCTAAAGCTAATTCTAATGCTGCTAATCGAGCATTAAAAATATCCATATTGTTTTTTTTTGCGATCGTGATGGTCACTCCCAGTTCAATACCGATTGAATCAGTGGTTTTTAGTAATCCGTTCCCATAGTCAATTAATTGAATTGCAATAGCGTCACTTTTTTCTAAAATGCGAACCGTATTTTTTGCTAAGTAAGGCTGCATTAAATCAAAATAATCTTTGCGTCCTCTATTCACTAAAATTACTTCAGCTTTTTCTTGCCAAGCCCCGGTATTATTTTTGCGTCCCAGTATTTGTAATCCTATTTTCTGGCTCTTGTTTTCAGCAGCGGTAAATAGGGCCATTTTTTCCGCCTCTGATTCGTCACCATCAAATTCCGGGATAACCGCTGGCAAGAAAGACTTGAAGTTCAGATTGCACATCCAAGCTTCAAGGTAAATCCCTACTCGCTCATCGGTGTCGAAAGCCATGTCTCTGAAATGCCCTAACTCGATAATTGAATTAGCTACGTAGGTACTATTTAATGTTGTTGAAAAAGTTCTAGTGATTGTGTCCATAGTATTTAAGTGTATTTTCTGACTTACCCGCCCGTGTTAGGCGGCTATTTGTAAAAATGAAGGTAAAAGCTAAGTCATCACAACAAATTCATTAAACCCATCAAGTGCGCCTTCTTTAAATCCTTTCAGAAAATTACCCAAATCTGCGTTAGTTTCGGTAATTTTTTCAATCTTGTCGTCAATTTTTTGATTAATTACAAACGATTGTCCGTCTTGTAATCCCCAGTTGGCAATTTTATCATCAATCGCTTTGATGCCTGTTCGCACTTTTTCTCGCACAAGCTTTCTTATATTCATGTACCCAATTTTAGCGGCTAGATTTCGAGCATATCGAATAAAAGCATTTGCAAGATTTGACAACTCATCAATCAATTCCTCAGTTATATTATTTCCCGTATCTTGCTCAGCTTGAATTGCTACGGCCGCAGCACCCGTAATATTTATTTTTAGTTTAGGATTACTTTTCCCACCACCTAAAAACATTCCTACAAACAACCTTGCCACGCTTTCGCCGAAAGTATTTATAAATGAACTATGCACTGCTTGCAACTCCGCAAGAATCGAATTATCGGATTGAAGCCAATCAATATTGAGAACTGTGTTTGTGGTTCCTACGATTGCCTGCTGAAGGGTAGGCAACATTGCGTTAAGTGCAACCCCTCCAAGCTTGACACTGCCTAATGCAGACCACATTGATGCAATTCCACCGCTAGCAAGGGCAGTTAGTCCTGTTGCACTACCGATAAACCATCCGGCCACGGCAACCGCCGCACCGCCCGCTAAAAAACCTAGCGGATCGTCTTTCATCCATTGACCAAACAATCCCCAGTCACCTCGTGCGATCGCAGCCAGTAACTCCTTTCCTCCTTCCCATATCTTTTTCCCAAATTCAACAACCGTTTGCACTCCCTTTTTGATAGCTCCCCAAACTTGCGATGCCGTGTTCTGCAACCACTTGCCAGGATTGACGCCTTCAGTTGAAAAAGCTAACGCGCTATTGTCAATCGTTACTCCCCACGTTTTTATTTCAGCCATTTGATTTCTGTTGCTTGTAGTTGTCTAATTGCTGTTTTAAATTTGTTGCTTCTCTTTCAAGCGCAGCAAGTTGTATTTCCAACCTATTTATCTCTGCTTGCTTCTCCATCCACTGTTGATAAACCTCTCGATAAGCCTTACTATCTTTACTTTTCACGTTATTAGCCACTCCGTCGCTGATTCAATTATCGAACCATTTGCACCCATACTAACTGCGTAGGGGAGAATAATTCTCCCACTATACTCAAGGGAATTGTAATCAAAATTTAAGGTGCAGTTAGTTAAGCTGTTCGGATTTTTTGAGTTCTGATTTTGCCAAAAAACAATGTAGTTTACTACATCAATAAAATACTGACTCAAAGTAGTAGATTTTATTGTCCCGGTTGGCGAACCAGCACTAAAAGTAAGTGTCGGCAAGTAAAGTTCAGCACTGTCAGAAAAGATACCCGTTGAAGCGTTGTAAGCAACACTACCGGGCAACGTAAAATCCCCTTCTAAGATAAAATCATCACTTTTGGTAATGTTGAATCTTTGTGTTGCAAGTCCTTTTTCTGCACTGTTAATCAAGTGTATCAACTGCCAAAGCTGACCTTCTATGGTAGTGGCGTTTATTGTTGCGCTTGTTCCTGCTGTTACTGTTGCCATATTTTACCTTCATTTTTACGAATAGCCGCCTAACACGGGCGGCTAAGCCTAGAAATAGACACAAAGACTAACTAACTACCTTTAACCTTGGTGGCTAATGCGATCGCAAAGCCAAACAAGGTAGTAGCCAGGGTAGTTAAATTTACGGGAGCATCGCCATCTATTTTTAAGCCGATCGACAGTGACGCAAAAGTAACCCCAACGGCGCTCACGCAAAGACAAAACATCAAAAAACGAAATACGTAGCGGTCAATCTCAAGCATCTTCTATTGTCCATCCCGTCCGCTTAGGTATATTTTCCTCTGGAAACCCCGCACGTTCGTGAATTACGCCTTGACGTATAAGTACAGCTTTAATGTCTCGAACATCACACTTGAGAGTTCCAAATTCAGTTAAAAGGTGGTCAATGTTTTGTCGTAGCTTCCTCCCTTCAGTAAAACTACTTTTTTCAACTTGAATTTGAAGTTTTTCGAGTTTGGAGCTGTATTGCCACATTGCGAAAGCAAAACCGCCCGCCGCTGCGCCCCCGCCACCACCGATAACCAAAATTGTAATCTCTAGTAATTCTTTTGGTGTCACGTTAATTTATTTCTCCGGTATACTCCCAAACCGCTAAGTTGCCAGTATCAGCAATGTACGTATACAAGTCAAAAGACAAGCTATACGTTGCTTGCATACTAAACAAATGCAATTGTGGCTCCCCGATGATACATTTTTTCGGGAAGTTTACAATTGCATCTTGACCACCACCAACTACTAACCCGGTGCTAATTTTTTGGAGGATTTGTCCACCCGATCGCCCAAAGTGAAAACCACTAGGAAAATTCAAAAAAGTAAGAATCGCGGGAGATGTCAAAAGGACAGGGCAAACTTGCCTAGGGAATGGATCTAATGTTTTCGTAATAGGCACAAACCAGACTTGATTCCACAAATTAGCGTTAGGTTTTAATTGAATCACGTAATTTATACAACCTTAGTTGCAATAACTTTGTCGTTGTATATTAATTGAGCATAGTTGCCTGTTCGTGTACCAATTGCAGCCGCCCCTGTAGTCCCAGTAATAAATGTATTAAATGATGCTTTGAGAGTTTTTAAGCTACTATCAGCAGGACCCGAAAAAGGAACAGTTACGCTGTCGTCAACGTGATCGACTACCCGCGTCCCCCAAGGAGTCATTTTAGTTGTAGGGGTAGCTTTTAAGCGTGTAAATCGAATGCGCGGAACTTGCTTGTGATTACCCTTAAACTTAACAGTGCTAGAGTTTGGCAACGCTGTTACTTCAGCAAGTGTAAATCCATTAAGCGCAGTAATTCCAGTGTTACTACTTAACCCTGTGCCAGCTTTTGCTGGTATTTCCATCTCTACGAATAAATTGTCGTTTTCAATTGACCTAAAATAAGCACTTGTTCCTGGTTGTTCCGGTGTGTACGTTGTAGGCGGCGCTGCAAGTTTTGCTGCTTCTCTTGCGGCTTCACGTTTTTTAGCAATGTCTAATCGGCGCTGCAATTCGTAGCTAGTGATAGGAGTACCCATTTGTGAAAATCCTTATTTGCTTTTTCACTTTGACAATAGCCACAAAATGCCTAAAAAAGTGGGTATTTTTGTACCGTGGAACCTTACGGGTTTCGTAGTATTTGGGCAGATACTTAAATTAAAATAGATTTGTGCAATACGACCTTATTTGCTTCCGTTAAACAGTTTTAACATGGCTAAAAATACTACTGACAAACGTCTTACTCTTGATAGTGATGAACCGTCGCTACTTTTTGCAATCGGTGATTTACTAGCTACGGGCGGCATTGATTTTGAAGAGTGGTGGCAAGAATTCTCGAAGCCGCCTAGCAACAAAATTAAAAAAGAATTAGAAGTTTGGACTAAACCTAAATTTGTTGAAATCACACCTAACAACAATAAAAACATTGGTAGATGGATTAAGTATTTTCCCGACAAGGATGACGAGAATACATTTTATACTTTATCGGGAACAAGTCGAGATTTGATATTTCATATAAACGCTATTGGGTATCAACAAGGCAAGGAAAATGAATCTGTTCCATCCAAAAACGGCAAGCCACTATTAAAGGGCTACCCTCGTATTAAGCTACTTTTTTACACGGAAGATGGAGTTAGATCCGAAAAAGGTATTAGGTGTGTTGGGTACAGCGACAACCCAGACATTGTTAAGCGTGGGCTGGCAAAGGCAATTAGTTCGGCAGATGTATTGAACTGGGCTAAAAAGATTAAAACTGTTTTTGGAGATACTAAATATTGCTGGAAAAAAGGCATAGAATGTGTAACCTACAGCGGTCAAATTGCCCGGTTGCAAGGGTTGGAGAATTGGGCGCTAGTGTTAAACAAAGCAGAAGGAGTCAAACTATTTACTTCTATGCTTAAAATTTTTGATGCTACACCTGACTTAAATGGATTTAGTTTGAGCGGGAAAACAAATAAAACTCAGTTTACAAAAAAATCTGATACTACTACGGTACTAGGTAAAAAAGTTAAGCTAGATTCAGAGCGCCCTGTAGTCGATTGTTATTTTTACTCTGCCGTTTTGCAATTGCCACTTTTAAAAAAGCCTGTTCCATTAGTCACTCGCAATGTAATTGTTTATAAGTAAGTTGTTTGCCAGATTAAGGCAAACACTAGGGTTTGCGATGTGTATTAAAGGTTATACCTTCTAAGCTACAGCAAAAAAAGTAACTTCGCTGTAAAAATGCTTACGACCACTCTACCTAGAAGAATAGGCTAGAATAAAAACAGTAAACTTACTAGAGAAGTTAATGATTCAAACCACTAAAGTTAGTGTCAATACTGCTAGCACTCTTGTTAGCGTCAGATTGCAAACCGAGGTCAATGAATTTACTAAAAATTATCTAAGAATTGAAGCAATACGGCGAAACGTAACAATGGGACAGTTACTAGATGAAATTATAAAACTGATCTGCAATCAAGGCGTAAGTGAAGACGTATCAAAAATTAACTCTTAATTGATACGGCAAATTGTTTGAATTTGACCTCGACTTTATCAGGGTTTTAGTTGCTTCAATTAGGAGGGTTATTTGATACGGGCAATTATTTATTGCAGAGTCAGCACGGACGATCAAAATTGCGATCGGCAAGAACGAGACTTAAGAGAGTTTGCTGATCGTGCTGGGTATGAAATTGTGGAAGTCATCCGCGAAACCGCCAGCGGTGCGAAAGCCGATCGGCCGGAGCGTAAAAAAATCATGGCGGCGGCTCAAGCTCGGAAAGTGTCGGCGGTGCTCGTGACCGAAGCTAGTAGATGGAGTCGGAGCACGATCGACTTATTGGGAACGCTTCGAGATTTGAACGCCTGGGGAGTGAGCTTGGTCACCTTGTCGGGAATTAGTTTGGATCTAAGCACGTCTCAAGGCAAATTGATGGCGGCTATACTTTCAGCCATTGCCGAGTTTGAACGCGACCTGATTCGCGAGCGGGTAAAGTCTGGGATTGCATCTGCAAAATCTAAAGGGCGGAAATTTGGACGGCCGCGATTGTCGGAAAGTGCGATCGCCTTTGTGTACGAATTGCGGGCCCAGGGTAAAAGTTATTCGCAAATTGCGACCGTTAGCGGTGTTAGTCGGACAAAGGTATATCAGCTTTGTCGTACCGCCGCAAGCAAGCGTAAAAGTGCAACTGCTAACTAATTAACAGAGAAATTAAAATGAATCATCACTTAATTTTTACAATGGTATTAGCTCAATCTTCAGAGCTAATTTATGGCAATTTGGAATTATGTTATCCCGATGGCAATGCGATCGACTATCTGGCTACTTCCGGTTGTGCTGACTACCAGCGGCCGGGTGATGAATGGGTAAGAGGGAAAGGCCCGATTCCAGCCGGCGAGTACGAAATACCAACCGAGGGTTATTGGTTGGACACGCGCGGAGTTGAAGGGCTGTTTTTTCATATCACGCCTGACCCAGTAGTATCTATTCACGGGATGCGCGCGGAGTTGGGAATACATTTTGACGCCAATGTGCCGGGTACTGCTGGCTGTATTGGAGTAGTTCGGCAATTTGGTTGGCGCCGTTTGTGCGATCGGCTCGCGTCGATCGCAAATTTAGGTATTAAATCCTTGCCACTAATGGTGAAGTATTAGCTTTAAAACACTATATGTAGTGTTGCGATGAAGCTGCATTAACACTATATATGGTGTTTCTTAATCCCTGATAGGGTTTTGTGTGGTAGTACTAGCGTGTAAGACTGCCCTTTTTTCAATCCCTGATAAAGAAACACTGGGAGGCTGACATCCCCCAAGACTTGTACAGCGCAAGGTTATTGCCAGCCACAAGCATTTTAACATCATCCTTGGGGATTCCATCCAGTTAATTAATGAGGCAGGATCGCGCTGCGCTGCGGCGACATTGACTTGTTTGTAACCGTATTCTCCGATCGCGATCGCAGGTCTGGCAAGAGTATCACTTGCAGCCGTCGAGAAGCCACCATTCGGTGCATCTGACCATTGCATCACGGTGCGAACGCTGTCTCGACCTTCCAGCGAAAGGTCATCGCCCATGCCAATTTCTTCGCCATAGCGCAGCATGGGTGTACCAGGCAGCGTGAACAGCAAGCTGTAGATTAGTTCAATCCGGCGGCGAGATCCTCCCATCATCGGTGGTAAGCGACGACGAATCCCGCGCCCGAAAATTTGCATAGTTTTCTCAGGGGCAAACGCTGCAAAAATTTCCTCTCGTTCCGATGAAGTAATGCGGTCTAGCGTCAGTTCATCATGGTGGCGCACAAAATTAAGCCACTGACAAATATCAGGAATATCCGGTAAGGTTTTTAGTCCATCGCGCAGCGCTGTGGATTCTTGACGCGCCAGGGCTAAAAACAGATGCTGGTTCAGCAAAAAGTTGAACAGGATGTGCATTCTGTCGCCCTTATCAAAGTAGATAGAAATTTGCTCGCGATCGACATTTGCTTCTGCCAGCAACACTGCATCACCCTGACGCGATGACACAAAATCTCTCATTTCCTCCAAGAAACCTCGCAGGCTTTCGGGGTCTGCACCTTCAATGCCAATTCCTTTAATTAAAAAGGGAACAGCATCAATGCGAAATCCAGACACACCTAGTTCTAGCCAAAAACCCATAATTTTGCAGATTTCTTCTCGTACCGCCGGATTGCCAATATTCAAATCTGGCTGTTCTTTATAGAAGTGATGCAAATAGTAAGCGTTTGCTTGTTCGTCGTACTCCCAAATACTGTCCTCAGCATCGGGAAACACCAGCAATTCTGGATCAGTTTTGGGTGGATTTTCTGACCACACGTAGTAATTGCGATACTTGGAGTTTTTATCGCTTTTGGCTGCCACAAACCAAGGATGCTGATTGGACGTATGATTTACTACCAGATCGATGAGCACGCGAATTCCTCGTTCCCTTGCTTGGTGCATGAACTCGACAAAATCTCCCAGGGTTCCGAGTCTCGGATCAATGTTGTAGTAATCCATCACGTCATAACCGTTGTCCCGGTTAGGGGAAGGATAAAACGGCAGCAACCACAAACAAGTAATTCCTAGCCCGGATAAATAGTCTAGGCGGTTGATAAGTCCCTGAAAGTCGCCGACACCATTGCCGTCCGAGTCCATGAAGGTTTCAACATCGAGGGAGTAGACAATTGCGTTTTTATACCAGAGGTCTTTCATATCAGTAAATTTCTTAATAGAGAAACGGTGTAACATGGCTGTGTTCAGAAACTGCCACAGGGCTATTTAGGAAGCTGAATTCCACGGCTATAGCTCATCCTTCGGAAGATAATTCTAAGTCGTATTTGTACCCATTAAAAATATATCAATATAACGATATATTAAACATCTACCAAGATAATACATTACGTTTTTTCAATTAAAAAACGGTCGATCCGGCTGACTACAGTTAGCAGGAGCGATCGCTAGGAATTTCCGATTCGATGTTCATCAAAATAGCCAATTAGTTTAGCTTGTAGCTGCACTGCCTTCGCTCTCTTTCGCCAAGACAGTGCACCAGCATAAACATTAGTTAAATCTGCCAGCGCTTGTAAGTGATGACGGCATAGGAGTTGTGTTTGCCTTGAGCGATCGCCAATGCTGCGAACTACTCCTCTACCCAATTGAGTAACCCAAGAGAAGTAACAGCTCCAAAAAAGTGAGCGCCAATCAGATTGACGTTTGCCATCGTCACAAAAATATCTAGGGAACGAATCACATTTTCTGGCGAATAAGCTGTCATCGCTTGGGGTTGACTAAGAGTTTTTGCGAGGACTAAAGCAACTGTTTCTTCAGAAGCAACAAAGGCGATTAATACCCCCACCAAACTAGAAACTAATCCAATCCGTAAGGTGTGAGTAATATGTTCTTTGCTGGGATAGACCTGGGAATTTTCGGCGTGCAAAAGTCGGCCTAAAAGCCTATAGCGAAAGTCCCAAAATATTCTAAAGCACAGCAATAACAGACCAACTATTGCTAAAAATACCCCGAAACCAATACCTGCATTATTGGTTTGTTCGCTCATGTTGCGACCCAACATAGCAAATAATAAAACAATGCCGGAAACAGCACCCAAGAATAACTGTATCCAGAAGCTAAATCTACTAAACAAGCGAAAAGTTGCGACGAATTCAGTTTGGGTCAGCGGTTGCGACAAGGGTTCTGGTTGATTAAGTTGATTCATTATATACACCTTATTGCTGAATTGATCGTGAAAGCAAACGACGTAAAAAATAGGTTCTGCTTGTCTTCCTGTCGCAAGCGATCGCCTTGTGGTTAGCTATTAGAGCTTTCCTGAAAAGTCAGTTAAGGGCAGGACAGGATGCCGGATGTTTGGGAACCGAATTCGGCAATTTCCGGTAAATAAAAGGTTGAACTCAACACAGCCACTGCCGTTGTGGTTGATTGGATTTTCCTCAAATCCTCCCGGTTCTGAACAATCAACTTCTTGCGACACTGGGGATTTAGAGTCTTAAAAATCGAGTTAGGCAAAACGTCTCTTGTTTCTGTTCACCATCTCAAAATCTTGCTTCTATCTCCATTTAATCTAACTAGCCAGACCTTGCCATCTGTCTGATGCCATAAGAAAATATCCCCCTGATGGAAGATGATTGAGGAAAAAGTTATGATACAGCTTTGAGTTAAGTGCGATCAATCGCACTATTGGCGATCGATGATTGATTCCCAACATCGGCACGGGGGCGCATCCATTCTTACAACATCCATAAGCTAGTTAGGGCAGCTATTCCAGATTCCCAACTATTGATATGCGAGTTGGGAGCTATTCGTTGCAAGCAAGATTACCCGGACATTTTTTTATCACCTTCCGAGTATTGACCATTTAACCCAACAAATTAAAACGATTTTTATGTGAACAAATTCGCATATTAATCTGTTATAGCAATCCTTGCAGTAGTCATAAATATTTTACCTCACCCCAACCTTCCCCGCGAGTTCGGGGAGGCAGTAATAAATTCAATGATTTACGCTTTGTATATTACAACTATTATTGCTTTGTTTGGCAAGTGATACTGCTTTGTGTCAACGGACTTGTGGCATTTATATGCGCTTTTATTCCCTATATCGGCGAATTTTTAAGCGTAATTTTAGTAGGGCTGTTTTTATTAGAGTAGCATTAAAACAGGTGAGGTGTGGTTGCTATATTTCCTAATTAAACAAATTGCAGCAGGAAATTTTGTCACCCCTATCCTTATGAAAAAGCCGGGATATTTGCTTTCCAATTACACATTAGCATTCTAGACAGCATTTAGATTTGTATTGGTTTTTTGGGAATTATTTTTAGCACCACCATTCTAATTGTTATTAAAACTTTGGTTAAAGAAGTTTGAATCAAAGATATACTAGACTGCTGGTCTACTGCTCCATCAGGGAAGCTATCTCTTAGCCCATAAAGCGAGATTTGTCAAGGCTAATAAATGTGAGATTTATCACTCAATCAACCGCTGACACTCCCGCTCAAGACAGATGAAAAAAATATCTAAATAAGCTAATTATTAAGTTAATAAATGATAATATAAATCGTTTGTTTAAGAACTCAGTTAACTGGAAAGGAATGCACCATTGCCTATGCCAGCAGTCGTTAACAACTAAAGTATAAAAAATATGAAACGGGACAACTCACCCACCGACAGCATTAAAGACTCAATTGGACAGGCAGCTTCTCATCCCTGGTTTGAGCGACTGGCAAGATTGGGATATGCTTCCAAAGGCTTAGTTTACTTTATTGTCGGTTTTTTAGCAGCACAAGCAGCCTTTAGTATGGGCGGCCGGACAACAGATACTAGCGGTGCATTATCAGAAATTGTTAACCAACCCTTCGGTAAATTTCTGCTATTTCTTGTAACGATTGGCATTATTGGTTATGCCCTTTGGCGTATCGTTCAGACAATTCTAGACCCAGAACACCAAGGACAGAAAATGGATGCCAAGCGAATTGCCCAACGCATTGGCTACGCCTTAAGTGCTTTAGCTTACGCAGGTTTGGCTTTAACGGCTGTAAAACTGATAATGGGTTCGGGCCGTAGTAATAGCAATACAACGGAAGATTTGACAGCCCAAATTTTAGCGCAACCGTTTGGACAATGGCTGGTAGGATTGGCGGGATCAATTGTTATTGGTGTAGGCTTTTCTTATTTCTACGAAGCATATAAAGCCAAATTTCGCCGCCATTTCAAGCTAGATGAAATGAGCCCAACCGAGCAAAAGTTGGCGACACGGTTGGGCCGATTTGGAATAGCTGCCCGTGGAATTGTTTTCGTTATAATTGGTTTTTTCTTAATTCAAGCAGCAAGGCTCTCGGATGCCAGTCAAACGAAGGGATTGGGCGAGGTGTTGGCAATTGTGGCACAACAGCCTTTTAGTCCAGTGATTTTGGCTCTAGTACCTTTGGGTTTAATTGCCTATGGCATCTACTCGGTAATTGAAGCTCGCTATCGGCGAATTTTCCACTCATAAGCTTGCTCGTTATACAGAAAGTTATGAATTTTGAGTCCAAGATTATTTGGGGTGAATTAAAAACTTATCTAACTCAAAACTCAAAACTTTTACTAGCCGTCCTGGTTAAATCACCTGCTTTTAAGTCTGGATATTTTAACTCACAACTCAGGGCGGGCACGGGGGCACTGCCCCTACTCAACTCAAAACTCCTAAAAACTTATGGCAAAAATTGGTTATCATGCTTCCCATGAACAGTTTAAGCCCAGCGAACTGCTGAAATATGTCCAAATGGCAGAACAAGCTGGCTTTACCCATGCCCTTTCTTCGGATCACTTTCATCCTTGGAGTGAAGCGCAAGGACAAAGTGGTTTTGCTTGGTCTTGGTTAGGTGCAGCAATGCAAGCAACGCCAACGCTTTCCTATCGAGTTGTTTGCGCTCCCGGACAGCGGTATCATCCGGCTATTATTGCCCAAGCTGCCGCAACGTTGGGAGAAATGTTTCCCAATCGTTTTTGGCTAACGGTTGGCAGCGGTCAAGCCTTGAATGAACATATTACTGGGGATAAGTGGCCTACTAAGAGCGATCGCAATACACGCCTCAAAGAATGTGTCGATATTATCCGCGCCCTTTGGGCAGGAGAAACCGTCACCCATCGCGGTTTAGTGTGCGTAGAAGATGCAAAACTCTATACCCGCCCGGAAATTCTCCCATTAATTATCGGCGCGGCAGTTACCCCAGAAACCGCAGAATGGGTGGGCAGTTGGGCTGATGGATTAATTACGACTTCTCGCCCACCTGAAAAGTTAAAAAAAGTCGTCGATGCGTTTCGTCGCGGTGGCGGAGAAGGGAAACCAATGATTTTGAAAGTGCAGCTTTCCTATGACAGTAATGCAGAGAAAGCACTACAAGGCGCTCACGATCAATGGCGTAGTAACATCTTCAAAAGCAAAATGTTGACAGAACTGATAACACCCGATCAATTTGATGCCGCCGGGGAGTTTGTGCAACCAGAGGAGTTATATCAACACGTCCGGATATCGGCAGACCAAGAGCAGCATATTGAGTGGTTGCAAAAAGATATGGAATTGGGGTTTGATGAACTAATTTTGCACAACGTTAACCGAGAACAAGAGCAGTTTATTGAGGTATTTGCCGAAAAAGTAGTGCCAGCGCTGACAAAAAATTGATCTTGGCATCTACCTAATTCAAGACTTTGAATTCTGATTTAATAATTGCTGAATCTCAGCCCGCAAGGCAGCAATTTCACTTTGAAGTGCTGCAATTGATTTCGCTCCTGCTAATTCTGCTTCGTCATCCTCTGCATCGCGACCAATAAAAAATGTGGCGATGGTCGCAGTTACATAACCAAAAACCGCAAACGCATAGAGTGCCAGAACAAGGCAAAGTATGCGACCTTCTGGCGTTTTGGGCCAATATTCCGAACCCATTGTCATCATTAGCATAGCCGTCCACCATAAGGCTGTGCCGTAATTATTTAACCCGGAGGAACCATCGGCGACATCTTTTTCAAAAGCATACATCCCTGCTGCACCTACCAAGGTAATAATTATCGTTAGTCCTACGACATAACCAAATCCACGACGGCTAACACTCGCAGCTAATGCCCGCATCCCTCGATTCGTACCAGTCATAACTCGCAACAACTGCAAACTTCGCACAGCCTGTGCTGTTTTGAATGCTCGCACAACTCGTACAATCCTCAAGGTACGCAAAGCAGGCAACAGCAGAGAAAAAGCCGTTATCCAATGGCTTTTGATATAGGAAATTTTGCGGGGAGCCAAGGAAAATTTAACTAGAAAATCTGCAATAAAGATAATCCAAATAGTAGTGCTAACGACTTCTAGCAGTGGGTTTAATCCCCAAATTAATTCAATAGTAAAGAGGGCTAGCCACACAAATGCCAGCACCAGCATAGGAATTTCCAGCCAATCTTCTAGCTGTTGGAAAATCTCGCTTTGCTCTTGTTCTATGGCTTGTTTTTCTGCCAGGTTGGGGCTGTTCATCTACCTACCAAATCATTAGAAGTTTGTCTTTTACGCTGCATTTTAGCATAAGCTTTCGCCAACGGCACAGCAGTAAAGCCGTGGGCGATTATTGACGAGCAAATAATTAGGCTACTAATGACCCAAGCTGACTCTAATCCGGTTTTACGTAGCGCCAGCATGGCATAGAAAATCGCTGCCCCACCGATAGGACCAAAACATCCTAAAAACAAAGTATCTTGCCAGCTTTTTAGCTTACCCAGCTCATGTGGGCGAAGACAGCGCAACTAACTACAAACCCTTGTTAAATTCATTCGCACTCTAACGTCCTTCCCTCTTCACGTCCAACTCTTCGCGACGCAGTGTTTCCGTTGCCTCAACAATCTCCGTTGCAACTTCTTTCCTGATGTTAACTTCTTCGCGCACGAAAGCTTCTTTTTTGAGATCAGCAGTTTCTTCGTAAACTTCCATACGCATCACCTTTTCCTGCTGGAAGGGAGTATCCCGATTTACTGGCGCACCTGCCTTTTCGGGAGTTACACTCTCAATTACCACTCGCTCTTTTTCTGTTGGAATTGAAACTCGTGCCGTTTCGGTTTCAACTCGCTTGCCAATTGCTACCTCGCCAGTTTTGTGACGGCTTTTCTCTGCCACCAGTCGTTCTTCGTAGAGTCGGAATTTGTGATGCTCGCGCTCGTTCATCTGATACAATTGAGGCTCTTGTTCGTAAGTGTAGGTGTTGCGGTCATAACCAGCAGCCCTAGCTTGGTTAGAGACAGAACGCGGCATAGAAACTGGTGCAGATGCCTCTAAAGGCAATGATGCTTCTACAGGTGCAGACGCTTCTACAGGTAGAGTACGATAAACACCCCGCACTTGTTCTTCATAATCGTAATCAACCACCATCCCATCCTCATACCTGGGTAGTCTTTCTGCTTGGTCTTTACTCCTCAAACCCGTCGCGTAGATGCGTTCTGCACCAACATCCACTCGACAAAGAGCAACTGGAACTAATACCTTTTTGCCAAATATCCAGAAACCCGTGTCAACAACAAAATATCGGAAACGTCCTGTCTCATCAACTAGCGCGGTATCGATGGAGCCAATTTTCTCATCTGTATTTCCAGCATAGATATCCAGACCTTTGATATCTTCGCCATTAAAAGCCGCTTCGCGGTAGTTGGGATTAAAATCTTCAATTTTGTAAAGTAACATAGGAATCCTTCCCTTTCTATCTACATCAAGTTATGCCCCCATTTTAGATATAACTCAAATTTGATGCTTCCTTCTTATGAAGTATTAAATGAAACAGAATAGTAGGATGAGTAAATTTATTTTAATGTTTTTATATCTCGGGATAGATGAATTGTCATTTTTTATTCATCTTCCGCCCCCTCATCATGATTTGAACTTTGAACAACTTTGCCTTAATTATGCTACTCCCTATGTTTAAATATCATTATAAATATATAACAATTCTAAATGAGTCGTAAATTTTTGACCCCACCCCAACCCTCCCCTTATCAAGGGGAGGGAGTAAGAAATTCACAAATGATTTAGGATGGCTATATGATGCACTGCTGCCTCTTCAGCAAGAGATTTCCCATAACTGATGACTAACGACTAATAGAAACAAATTCCCCGACATAACCGGGGAACGAAAGATATTCAAAAAAGTAATGTTGTTTTAATAAATTGAATTTGCCAAAAAGCGGCGATAATTTAGTAGCAGTGATTGTTGATTTGAGAGCGGACGCCGGGGCGGGCAGTCCTGTGCAGATGCCGCACCCGATCGCATTTTCCAGTCTCAAGAAAACAGTTGCATTCATATTTGAGTACCAGTTAAGCTTGGTTGCTGTTGCGAGTCTGGCTTGCCAGATCCAACAGTTGCGCCCAGCGTTTTTGGACTTGTTTGGGAGTGCATTTGAGCGCGGTGGCGATCGCCTTGTCGCTTTCTTGATTCCGCTTCATTTCTAACAGTTGCTGCATTTCGGGCGCCAGTTGAGCGCGAAATGCTTCCCATTTGTCCGAAGTCATTCCCAGCTTTTGATCGACATCAGCACCCAGCCATTCGTGGACAAGTTTCCAATTTTGAGTGCGGGCAAATTTTTCGACGTGATACTTGAAACGTTGTTGCAAGTAGTCGCGCTGGCGGGAAGACAAACCGAGCACACGGTCAATTTCCGAAGCGGAAAGATCTTGCAATTTTAAAGTTAAGTAATTCACGCATTCTGGCTGATTTTGCGATTCCAGATAGGCGATCAATTCCGAGACTACTCGATCGCGCAGCACAGCATCAGCCGGATCAACAGTTTCTGATACCATTTGCTCGCGCACTTGTTGCAGCGCCGGAGAGCGGCTGTAGATTTCCGCATCTTCTCCCTTGCCCGATTCTACAGCCATTTCAATGTCGATCGCAGTTTCGGGAGGTTGGCCTTTGGCAAATCCTTGAGCGCGCAACACGATCAGGCGTTGGCGGTTGCGGCCCGGTAAGCCGATTTGGCGCTTGGCGTAGTGTTCGGTGAAAGCCATGTACTCAGCCAATTCTAGCTGCGTGCGGGGCTGGTAGGTGACATCGAGTTGGTGTTCGCGGCGGAAAGCTCGCAGAGATTCGATGTAAAAGCCTTGCAAAAAGTCTTCAATCATGTTGTAGCGAGCTTGGAAGTTCAAGTTCGATCGGAAAGAAGCAACATGGCGGTAAATCATCGCCGCGAGGTGAGAATGCAGTTCGACACGGCCTTGTTTGGAACCGAGGCGGTAGTATTGCAGGGTTTTTTGCAACCGGTGCTCGGCCAAGGTGATTTGCCAAGCTTCAACTTCGCCGGAAATTTGGATGCGATCGCTTTTTTGGCAAATCCGTTCGACTTCCTTAGCAATCCGCATCGCCACTGTTTGAGCGCTGCGGCTGGCAGTTTTCATTTCGGCTTGCAATTCTTTGAGGGCGAAGTCAGCCAAAGCGAGGATATCGATGCTGGGAACAGTATTGATTTCGGCGTTTGGTTCGCTGGAGGTAGCCGGAATGCAGTTGAAGCCAGAAGCGGTGTTGCAGTTGACGGTGGTGGCAGCTTTGACAGTCATGGCGTTTATCGGGTGGTAGGGCACAGCGGGTGTGCGAGGACATTTCTCAGAGAGTGAGGTGGCAGTTGCTGGCGGTTTCGCTTGCTGTGCTGATTCAACTCTCTATACATTGAATGTTACGGAAGTAGAGATAACCGTAGTTATGCCAGTGTTCCACTCTCTCATGCAACAGTTTTTGGCTGCTGAATCTGATTCTAAGCGCTGGCTGTGAAAGATTGGTTTTATTGCCGTTAAAGCCTTACTCTACAAGCATTCTGAGCTGTTAGTCCTGTGGGGCGATCGCAAGGAAAATGGAGGTTGCTGCCAGGCTGCTGAGTGGACAATCTAATAACTGGCTATTTGAGGCGGTTTTGGGCGTTAGAGATTGTGGAATCGAGACTTGGCAGAGTGTAGCTATCTGCAATGTCTTCTGAAGCTACGCAACAGCAGTTAGGAAACCCGGTTAATCTGAAAATTTGATCTTATTCAAGAAGGAAGAAGGAATAAGAAAGAAGCACAGAGAGCTTTGTTTGCCAACAACTCACCCCGATTCTCTCTCTAATACCAAAGTCACCGGCCCGTCATTCTCAATCGAGACTTGCATCATCGCTCCAAAAACGCCTGTTTCGACTTTTAAGCCGCTTTGGCGCAACTTTTGGACAAATTTCTCATAAAAAATTTCGGCTCGTTCAGGAGCTGCGGATCGGTCAAAAGAAGGTCGCCGACCTTTGCGACAGTCCCCGTAGAGCGTAAATTGACTGACAACCAGCAACTCGCCGCCGATGTCTTGTACTGACTTGTCCCAGCGCCCGGTATCCCCGGCCAGGTCAGGAAACAAACGCAATTCCAGGCATTTCCGAGCCATCCAATCGAGTTCTGCTTCGGTGTCGGTGTCTGCAATACCTACAAGCAAGTTAAGTCCGCAGCCAATTTTGCCGACAATTTGACCGTCAATTTCGACTTGAGATGATTTGACTCGCTGGATGATGACTCGCATGGGAAATCGGTAATTGGTAATAGGTAATTACTCGTTACCAGGCTCTGGCCTGGTAACGCAGATCCAGAGGCTCTGCCTCCTATCTTCCTAAGTACCACAGAGGCAGAGCCTCGCTTACATCGGTTCCCAGGCCAGAGCCTGGGAAACAGTAACCTTTAGTTTTTCCCAAAACCTTTGCCGCGATTGGTTGAAGGCATACAAAGACAGTTTTCGAGTTGCGATCGCAAAGTCTCGGTATCCAAACCCTGACCAATCAGAACAAGCTGGTTTTTGCGATCGCCTTTCCACTCGTCGTCATCCATCGAAAATCGCTTCCCGCTCAAGTGAAAAATATGCCGTTTAGGGCTTTCTTCAAACCACATAATCCCTTTCGCGCGAAACACATTTGTTGGCAGTTGTTTGTCTAAGAAATATTGAAATTTTCTCAGAGAAAACGGCTTGTCACTTTGGAAAGAAATTGAGGTAAATCCGTCATTTTCTAAATGGTCGGAGTGGTCGTGATGGCTGTGGTCGTGATGGCCGTGGTCGTGATGGCCGTGGTCGTGATGTTCGTGGTTGTGATGGTCGTGATGTTCGTGGTCGTGATGGTCGTGATGGTCGTGACTGCTAGGAGTTTCTTCAGATTGGAAATATTTGTCCGATTCAAACAATCCGACGCTGAGGACTAGCGGTAGGGGAACTTGCGATTTTACAGTTCGCAGAATTCGAGCACCTTCTTTGACATCCCGAATCTTAACTTCCAACAAATCTAAATCTGCTTCTTCTACCAAATCTGTTTTGTTGAGGATAATTATATCGCCATAAGCTATTTGACTGTACGCTGCTTGAGAGTTGAACAAATCTAAGCTGTAGTTGGCTGCGTCTACTACTGTAACTATCGAATCGAGACGGGTCAGGTCGCGCAGTTCTGTGCCTAAAAAAGTCATCGCTACTGGCAGCGGGTCGGCGAGTCCGGTTGTTTCGACTACTAGATAATCAAGATTTTCTTGACGTTCCAGAACTTTGTAAACTGCATTAACTAAATCTTCATTAATTGTGCAGCAGATGCAGCCGTTGTTCAGCTCAACCATGTTGTCGTCGGTGGTGACAATCAGTTCGTTGTCGATGCCGATTTCGCCAAATTCATTGACCAAAACTGCTGTTTTCAAACCTTGCTGGTTGGTCAGGATGTGGTTGAGCAGGGTTGTTTTGCCACTGCCGAGAAATCCTGTAATGATGGTAACGGGCAATCCGTGTTTGGGAGCGTCCATCGCCAGTTCTGTCTCGGACTGAGTTGTAGATTGCATAGCTTGAATGTCAAATAATGTCGATCGCACTTTCTTTGTGGCTCTTATTGTATCTTAATTAGGACAAGGCCTGGTAAACCCAGTTTCTCGGAGAAATGTTGGGTTTGGTAGCATGGTATCTACGCATCAATCGGCAATCAGCCCGCGAGTGCAAAATAAGTGGGCCGCTAATTATCGGCAATTGCTAACGCGGTCGATCGCACTTTGTGATTTTTTTGATAAAATTTTTTCCAGAGTACCTGTGGGAGTTAGCCTACAAGCTGTTTTCCCGGTAAATTCAGCAGCGAAAAATTTGGGACGGACTCAAGCTGAGTGCGCTCGCCCAATGCCCGCCGCTCTATAAGAGTTTTAATTATCGAGCTGCGTAAAATATTTAACTTTCCACTATCAATTAAAACAGGGCGGTGGCTAACAACAGCCACCGCCCTCAAGATAGTATTGCGCTATCTAAGTCTGTGCTTACGCAGGAAGCAAGACTGAATCAATAATGTGGATGACGCCATTATCAGCAGCCACATCGGCTGTTGTAACGGTAGAATCATTGATTTTGACGCCATTGGAAGCATCAATTTTCACTTCTGAACCTTCAACTGTCTTGGCAGATTTCAGCTTGACCACATCAGCGGCCATAACTTTGCCAGAAACGACATGATAAGTCAAGATTTTTGTGAGCTTAGGAATGTCCTTAAGCAGTGCTTCTACAGTACCTGCGGGAAGCTTAGCAAAAGCTTCGTCAGTAGGCGCAAAAACTGTGAAGGGGCCAGCGCCTTTGAGAGTATCTACTAAACCAGCAGCTTTGACAGCAGCAACTAGGGTTGTAAAAGATCCAGCCGAAACGGCGGTATCAACGATATCAGCCAAGTGAGTCACCTAGTTTTTGTAATCTATAAATCACTATAACGCTAAAAAGTTAATTTAGCTACATTAATTTTTTCTTTAGTTCTGTCTGGTTTTCTGATATTTAAGATAACAATTTTTTATTTAACTTCTTTCATAAAATACCTATCTAAAGGTAGATATTTATTTTTAACTTTTAGTGTATTTTTATTTAGCAATGTAATCCTAAATACATTAGTAAGATGATCGCCCCTGCGCGCTTTTTAAACTAAACGCAGGGGCGATGCTGTCTCGCCCCTGCTACAACATTTTGATTAACTTGGCAAAACATTCAACCTTCAGCGCCACGCTAACAGATTACAAAAGCCCGCCACCCCGACTGATGGCAACAGTTTGGGAAATCCCGATCTAAACTGTTAACAACCACTAACTAGCGGAAGGGTGACATGAGATACAAACTACTAGGTCACAGCGGACTTCGCGTTTCGGAAATCTGCCTCGGAACCATGACTTTTGGGGAAGATTGGGGTTGGGGGAGCTCCTACGACGAAAGCCGGAAAATGTTCGACGCCTTTGCAGAAGCGGGCGGCAATTTCATTGATACCGCGAATCTCTACACCAACGGTACTAGCGAAAAATATGTCGGTGATTTCATCGCAGCCGATCGCGAAAAATGGGTAGTTGCCACCAAGTATAGCCTCAACATGAAGAATGGCGAAATCAACGGTTTCGGCAACCACCGCAAAAACATGGTACAAGCAGTAGAGGCAAGTTTGAAGCGATTGCAAGTTGAATACATAGATTTGCTGTGGCTGCACGCTTGGGATTTTACCACACCCGTTGAAGAAGTGATGCGCGCTTTTGACGATTTGGTGCGCGCCGGCAAAATTCTTTATATCGGCATTTCCGATACGCCAGCTTGGATTATTTCTCAAGCAAATACGATCGCCCACCTGCGGGGTTGGACACCATTTATCGGCTTGCAAATCGAGTATTCTTTAAAAGAGCGAACTCCTGAACGGGACTTGATCCCTATGGCAAAAGCCTTTGATATTGGCGTCACAGCTTGGAGTCCGCTAGCAGCAGGTTTGCTGACAGGAAAATACAACACTTCAGAAACCGCCAGCGAAGCTAAACGGCTGAATTCACCTGAATCGGGAAAAATTAACGAACGAGACCTCAAAATTGCTGAGGAAGTTAGCAAAATAGCAGCCGAAATTGGCAAACCTGCTTCTCAAGTAGCCCTAAATTGGCTGATCCAACAGCCAGTCCAAGTTATTCCGATTGTGGGTTCGCGCAAACTCTCGCAACTTCAGGAAAATCTCGCTTGTTTGGAGTTTGAATTAACCCCGGAACAAATGCAGCAGTTAGACAAAGTAAGTGCAATTGAATTGGGTTTCCCTCACGATTTCTTAAAGAGTTCGACGGTGCAAGATTTTGCCTTTGGAGGAGGAATCGCCAAAATTGACAGCAGCCGATTGTAAAGTTTCTGCTATTTTCTAGTCGCGGATTTAGGTGGGTATTTGGCGTTTGAGCGCAGATATCGGTGAACCTGTCCTTAGAGGGATGATTGACATTTGTGCTGTGGACCCAAGGTTAAACTTACGCCCACAGCGCAAATCTCATCATCTTGGTTTCTTCCCACAGACTCGCGCAAAATCTTAGGTTTATCGTTGCGGTTGCCTGGTTTCTGTGATATTGTTGAGACAGGTGCTGTTCGGTAAGTTTAACCTCACTGCATAAACTCTCAATTGTTAATCTATCGGAAGTCAGAAATCTCTGGCGCGACTTGGTATATTAGGATACAAATTTTCTAAATTAGCGATCGGATGAGTTAAAAAAAAGCAAGGTTTGTCAAATCAAAAAGCAACATAAACTTGATGGCAAATTTTCTCTCATCTTCAAATAAAGCAATAAAACTCGCTCTTTTTTCACCCCGTACCTGCCAGTTAAAAGTCATTTTACAAGGTCGATCGGCATCTTAACGGCTTTTGAACCCAGCATGCAAGCTAGGTGTCTCCTGAGATAAAAGTCATCCTTCAGATAGAAGTTAGGGCAAAAAAACTGGGTTACATTTAACAACAATAGCAAGTCAAACCATATTAACTTATCTCTAAGTTTCAATTCTGAAAAAAGCAGATAAGCCTGTTCTTCCTGCAGCTAAACAGTTTCTTTGTTTGGCTCACTGAATGCGCCGCTTGCTCGTCAATAAAAGTTCTCAGATTTATGCTTGCGACTTTCAGTAAGACCCTGCTGAGAAATATATCCTATTGACCAATTTTAACGGACAAATTTTCATTGACAAATTCCAGAGGCTAATATGTCGCCCCCAGAAAACTCAGTCAACAATTATTATAGCAATAAAGAGCGAGCATGGGAGATCCGATTTACCTCTATAGATCCAGCCAAATCGCCATCTCAATTCGCTGCGTCGCCCGCATTGCGCGCCCACTTATCAAAAACTGAGGCTTTAGATGCACCAGATTTAGTTTGCCTGTCCCATTTGCGGTGGAATTTTGTCTATCAACGTCCGCAACATCTCTTGAGTCGCTGTGCCAAAACTCGTCGCGTATTCTTTGTAGAAGAACCTGTGTTTAGCGCGGCTACAGATTGGTGGCTTGATGTGAGCATCCACGAAAGCGGAGTCTGGGTAATAGTACCGCACCTGAGTGAAGGAACCAGCGAAGCAACAGCACAAACTGCTCAGCAAGCCATGCTAGATGATTTGTTTCGAGCGGCAGAAATTAGTCAGTACATCCTCTGGTATTACACACCAATGGCTGTCAGTTTCACAAGCCACTTAAAGCCGCTAGCTGTAGTCTACGACTGCATGGATGAACTGTCAGCATTCCAAGGCGCGCACCCGGATTTAAAAGCCAATGAAAACCACTTATTAAAGCGCGCTAGCGTAGTATTTACCGGGGGACACAACCTTTACGAAGCTAAACAGCACCAGCACCCAAACATTCACGCCTTCCCCAGTAGCATCGAAAAAGAACACTTTGCGACAGCCAGGAATCTTTCACAAGAACCGGCAGATCAAAAAGACATTCCTCACCCGCGTTTGGGATTTTATGGCGTTATAGACGAACGCATGGATATCGAACTGCTGAGGGAGATGGCCCAAGCAAGGCCGGGCTGGCATTTTGTGATCATTGGCCCGGTGGCGAAAATCGATCCGACAACTCTGCCAACTCACCCAAATATCCACTATCTCGGCGGCAAATCTTATCAAGAACTGCCAGCGTATCTTGGCGGATGGGATATCGCCATGCTGCCTTTTGCGATCAACGAATCGACTAAGTTTATTAGTCCCACGAAAACTCCAGAATACCTCGCTGCCGGCAAACCTGTGATTTCTACTCCGATCCGCGACGTGGTGCGGCCGTACGGAGAAAACGGCTTGGTTCGGATTGCTAGCAATTCTGAAGAATTCGTTGCTTGTGCCGAAGAAATCCTCAGCGAAAGTTCGGACGTTCACACCAAGTGGCTGAGCGAAGTAGACGCCTTTTTAGCAGACAATTCTTGGGACAATACCTGGGGCGAAATGCTGGGGTTGATCGAAAGTGCGATCGACGATAAACGGCAGAAAGCGGAAGACCGGATGAAAGTTTTAAGTTAGGAATGTTGAGGTTGAAGTGAAAGAGTTACACTTTACGGATTCAAAAATTAACACTCAACACTCCTCGCTGTATGTCCAATTACCAATTATTCCTTACCCTTACCCTTACCCACAATCAGAGGTGTTTCAATGTTTGACTATTTAATCGTCGGAGCCGGATTTGCAGGTAGCGTCATTGCCGAAAGACTAGCAAATGAGGCTGGAAAAACAGTCCTGATAATTGATACCCGCAACCACATCGGCGGCAACGCATACGATCACTACGACAACCACGGCATCCTGGTACACAAATACGGCCCCCACATTTTTCACACCAATTCGCGCCCTGTTTTCGAGTATCTTTCGCGCTTCACCGAGTGGCGACCTTACGAACACCGAGTCCTCGCCAGTGTTGACGGTCAACTGCTGCCAATTCCGATCAATCTCAACACCGTAAACAAACTTTACGGACTGAATCTCACCTCATTTGAAGTCGAAGATTTCTTCGCAAAAGTAGCAGAACCAAAAGATTACATTCGCACTTCCGAAGATGTCGTTGTCAGCAAAGTCGGTCGCGAACTTTACGAGAAATTCTTCCGCAACTACACCCGCAAACAGTGGGGAATGGACCCGTCGGAACTCGACAACTCAGTGATTGCGCGCGTACCCACTCGCACTAACCGGGACGATCGCTATTTCACCGATACCTATCAAGCAATGCCGCTGCACGGCTACACTCGGATGTTTGAAAAGATGCTTTCTCACCCAAACATCAAGGTGATGCTGAATACCGACTACCGGGAGATTGAGGGTTTTATCCCTTACGGAGAAATGATTTACACCGGGCCAGTCGATTCCTATTTCAATTATTGCTACGGCAAACTTCCTTACCGTTCCTTGGAATTCAAGCACGAAACACTGAACGTAGCCGTACACCAAGAAGCACCGGTGGTAAATTACCCCAACGAGCATTTATATACTCGCTGCACCGAGTTTAAATACCTCACCGGACAAGAGCATCTAAAAACTAGCATTGTCTACGAATATCCCCAAGCTGAGGGAGACCCTTACTACCCAGTTCCGCGTCCAGAAAATGCCGAAATTTACAAGAAATATAAGGCTTTGGCTGATGCTACTCCGGGAGTATCTTTCGTGGGAAGGCTGGCGACTTACAGGTATTACAACATGGATCAAGTGGTCGCTCAAGCTCTGACAACTTACAAACAAATTACTACCAAGCCGGTGATTGAATTGGTAGAAAATGTTAACGCTTCTGTCTCTAATGCAAGCTCATCCAATGGAGTTTCTCATCGCCCAGCCGCAGCTTCTCTAGAAGTCGCTGCTGTCAACCACGGCAACAGCAACGGCAACGGCAACGGCAAATCTGTTAGCAAGTAGCTGGAAGTTGCGAGTTCCTGGTAAAAAGGTAAGGTGCTGATTGAGCACCTTACTAGGTTTTTATCAAAAGTTATTTAATAATTCAAACAAGCTTTGAGGTAAAAATGAACGTTCTAGTTAAAATTGTTTTGTCTCATGAGGTTTTGGAAGTTTCTCAATTTGCTCAGTTTCAGAAAGAAATACAGCGCCTCATTGAAAGCGGTGGCAAAATTCTGATGCTGGATTTCTCAAAAATAAATTTCCTGAAAAATTCCGAGTTAATGGCTGTAGTGGCGATCGTGAAATTAGTTAGAGATAGCGAATGTATTCTTTTGATCTCTGCCATGAGCGAACAAGTTAGAATTCTCTTTGAACTCACGGGACTACAGCAAATATTTCAGTGTTTGCCGTTCGCAGAAGACTTTTATCTCAAAAGTGAGCCAACTGAACAGTTAGGAGGTTTGCAAAGTCTTGCCAGCTAGAGGAAGAGGGGGAGAGGGGGAGAGTGGCGCATAGGAAAAATCTTCCTGGTTTATTGTTTCTTCTTCTGACTAATGACTTCAGCACAAGAGAGCCTTCAGATGAGGCTGTTTTAATGGGCAGAACTTTTGCAAATTAATCAGCAAAAAACTTGTCAAAGTGGTGGTAATTGTAGCTAACCTATAAATATAACTTTGGGTAGATGTGCCGATGAGTTGGTTAGGTAGAGAACTAGAAAATTGTGAAATAGAAGAGTCTGCAACTCTTGATAGTAAGGTGACTGTTCAAGGACGGAAAACAGGTTATCCGCGCCCCCAACTGCGCCGGAGCAACTGGATTTGTCTCAATGGTCAGTGGAAGTTTGCTTACGATGACGCGGGCCACTGCGTGCAGCCGATCGATATTTCTGAGTGGACTCACACTATAGAAGTGCCGTTTGCTCCAGAATCTGCAAAAAGTGGGATCGGCGACACAAATTTTCACGCCAACTGCTGGTATGAACGCGAATTTGACGTACCCCACACAGAAGGCAGAGTTCTCCTCCACTTTGGGGCCGTAGACTACCGCGCCCGCGTCTGGGTGAACGGTCAGTTTGTCATAGAACACGAAGGCGGACACACTCCTTTCACCGCAGACATTACAGCAGTTGTAAACCTCAACGGGCCGCAGCGGGTGACAGTCTGGGCCCAGGACGACCCGCAAGATTTGGAGAAACCGCGCGGCAAGCAAGACTGGCAAATAGAGCCGCACAGTATTTGGTATCCGCGCACGACCGGGATTTGGCAGACAGTCTGGGTAGAATTGGTGCCTCACACTTATATCGAGCGCATCCGCTGGACTCCGCAGTTTGAACGCTGGGAAATCGGTTTTGAAGCGTTTGTCGCGGGCGATCGCCAGTCGGGAATCCAGATTAAAGTTAAACTGTCAATCGGCTGTTTGCTGCTAGTCAACGACACCTACGAAGTCATCAACGGCGAAATCCACCGCCGCATCGCCCTCTCCGACCCTGGTATCGACGACTACCGCAACGAATTGCTGTGGAGTCCCGAAAAGCCGACGCTAATTAACGCTCAAGTACAGTTGTGGGCCGACGGAAAATTGCTCGACGAGGTAAAATCTTATACCGCGATGCGGACGGTCAGCATCCAGCGCGATCGCTTCATGCTCAACGGCAGACCCTACTATTTGCGACTGGTGCTCGACCAAGGTTACTGGCCCGACACCATGATGACTGCCCCTTCCGACGAAGCTTTGCGCCACGATGTCGAATTAGTCAAAGCAATGGGTTTCAACGGCGTCCGTAAGCACCAAAAAATCGAAGACCCCCGATTTTTGTACTGGGCTGACGTGCTGGGGCTCCTAGTTTGGGAAGAAATGCCCAGCGCCTACCGCTTCACTCCCAAAGCCGTGCAACGGCTGACGCGAGAGTGGACGGAAGTCATCGACCGCGACGCCAGCCACCCCTGTATCGTAGTCTGGGTGCCGTTCAACGAATCTTGGGGAGTTCCGAATTTAGTCGAAGCCGCAGCCCACCGCAACTACGTGCAAGCGCTGTATTTCTTGACCAAAACCCTCGATCCGACTCGCCCCGTCATCGGTAACGACGGCTGGGAAAGCATCGATACCGACATCCTGGCGATTCACGACTACGACAACAACCCGCAAACCCTAGCTAAACGCTACGGGCCCGAAGTCCAGCTAGCGGATTTGTTCGATCGCGGGCGTCCCGGCGGGCGAGTCCTCACCCTCGACGGCCACCCGCACCAAGGACAGCCGATGATGCTGACAGAATTCGGTGGCATCGCCTGCGCCGGCCACGAAAACCCTGATTTTTACAGGGTTTGGGGCTACGTGCGCGCATGGGACACGAAGGAACTGCAAAGGCGCTACACCGCGCTGCTGAAGGTGGTAAACCAAGTGGAAATGTTCAGTGGATTTTGTTACACGCAGTTGACCGATACTTACCAAGAAGCTAACGGTTTGCTGTATGCCGATCGCACTCCCAAATTTCCCTTAGAGACGATGGCTGCGGCAACTCTCGGCTGGGATATTCCCGAAGAAAGTTCACAGCCGCAAGCTATTACTCAGTGCTAATCGGGCATGGGGCATGGGGCATGGGGCATGGGGGATCGGTTATTAGTTATTAGTTATTAGTTAATTGCTAACAATTACCAATTTCTAAATTCCTAATGCCCAATGCCCCATGCCCCATGCCCCATGCCTAATGCCCAATGCCCAATGACCCATTACCCATTCGATTGATGTTTCAAAGTTTTTTCATGGGCGGATTTGAATGTTCCACCCACAGAGTGCAATCTGGAAAACGCCTCGATGTCACCGCCGCCACCGGTCACGATAAATTTGCAGCAGCCGACTACCAACGCTTGCAGGAGCAAGGCATTTACACAGTCCGCGAAGGCCTCCGCTGGCACTTAATTGAACAGACTCCCGGAAAATACGATTTTTCCAGTTCCCTGCCAATCATCCGCGCCGCCCGCGACATGAAAATGCAGGTAATTTGGGATTTGTTTCACTACGGCTGGCCAGACGATATTGATATTTTCAGTCCCGAATTTGTCTCCAGGTTTGCAAACATGGTGCGCGCTTTTATGGAAGTGCTAACTGAGGAAACAGACCAAACACCTTTCGTGACACCTGTCAATGAAATTTCATTTATTGCTTGGGCCGGCGGCGATGTCGCGTACATCAATCCGTTTGCAAAAGGGCGGGGAGACGAGCTCAAAATCCAGTTAGTCAAAGCTGCGATCGCAGCGATAGAATCAGTTTGGGAAGTCAATCCCCGCACTCGCATCGTTCAAATCGATCCCACAATTAACATTCTTGCCGATCCTGACAAACCGGAGGATCGGGACGCAGCGGAAGGTTATCGCTTATCTCAATATCAAGCTTGGGATATGTTGGCTGGACGTTTTCGCCCGGAACTTGGGGGCAAGGAAAAATATCTCGATATTATTGGGGTGAATTATTACGATCGCAATCAGTGGATTCACAATGAAGACCCAATGAAATACACCGATCCGCTGTACCGCCCGTTTCGCGAACTGCTGCAAGAAGTGTTTGAGCGCTACCGTCGCCCCTTATTCATCGCAGAAACAGGCACTGAAGACGATTTTAGACCTGTCTGGTTTAATTATGTGTGCACTGAGGTAATGGCGGCGATGAAAGCGGGCGTTCCGATAGAGGGAATCTGCTTGTATCCGATTGTTAACCATCCGGGTTGGGACGACGACAGGCACTGTTACAATGGTTTGTGGGATTATTGCAATGAATCGGGCGATCGAGAAATTTACCAGCCTTTGGCGGATGAATTGCAGTTTCAAAGGCAGCAGATTGAACCGTTGCTGAAGTTGCAGGATTGATGATTGTTATATAATAATGAAACCCAACATCAACTGTTGTTGGGTTTCACTAAGTTCAACCCAACCTACTACAGGAATTTCGATCGATCGAGCGGACACGATCTAAGATCCCTTCTCACAATTTTGTATGTAATCTATCCAACCTCTTCGTTTTGAACTTTTTCACCTTGACTGGCTTTTGCTTCCAACTCTGCCATTTTTTCCATCCTTAGTTCATGTAATGTCTTCTTAATCGAACTAAGCCTTGCCCATTCATAAATATTTATAGAAGACCAACCAGTAACTTTCTTTCCCCAATTATTATAGGAGATTTCTTCCCCTTTAAATATGACAAATGTAGGATCAATTATTATAGCTTCAGAGCTTTCAAACTCTTTAATTTCAATGCTATCCCCAGCTTTGATTAATTCCCAATCAAACAACTGATCCATTCGAGGTAGCCAAGTTCTATTAAAGGCAGAAGCAGTGGATATAATTTCTTCCTTGATTGTAGAAGATTCCCCGGCTAAACCCACGTAAAAATCATCCAGTTGTGCCGGAGGCAAAATTTTCTCAATACTCAAAAAACCTTGCTCTCCTATAAAAACAGGAGTGATATTAAGACAGATGGCGTCTACCCCATTTGAAATCAACCAAGCAACAGCAGAAAGGGTTTGCTCATCAAAGGATGAGGCTATAAGTATTATTCGTTGTTTTTTGTTAAAGGTTTTGAGTGCGTCATTGCTTGACAAGAATTTATTCAACTCTCGTCTCGCTTTTTCACTAGGAGTCAAATCACCTAATTCATACTCATCTTTGTGTATCTCGATATACGAGCTATAGACCAACTCTACAAGGGATTCAGGTGTCGAAATTTTGGCATAACTCGCGGCATACCTGATAGCTTGAAATTCAAAAGGTTCTTTTCTGGCTTTGATGTCTTGTACGTCGCGTTTAATCTCGATTAAAACAATATTGCCATCTGCATCAATGGCAGTTAAGTCGCTAATCCCGTTACTCGCATTACGAACTTGTTGACCAACAACTAGGAGAGTTTCGTCATCTCCAAAGAGCAAATTAATGTTTTTGCGTAAGAACTCTTCAATATGTCTTTCCTGTAAGTTTAAGTCTTTAAAGTTTCTGACTTTTATTTCTATTGCTTCGTTCCTTTGGATGCCGCCGTCGTCGAAAGTAACAGGTATGTACATCGCACTCCCCTTTGCTGCTATTGGCTGTCTAAGTGTTCAACTATATTGAGCCTATGTATAGCAATCCTAAATGATTTGTGTAATTCTTGTAGGGGCAAACCCTCCGTGGTTGCCCCGCCTTGGCTGGGGTAGGCACGGGGGCACTACCCCTACATATTTTTACAACTGATTTAGGATTGCTGTATCCGCTCAATAATCCGGGGTAAATCGCTCAACGATGCACCAGGAACCAAACTAAATAAAGCCGGGCCGGTTTTTGCTGTTGCTGCGGGCTGTCACGCCTTTTCTGAGCAAAAACCCGGTTTCTGGCTACCCGTGCGTAAGTCCTAATAGCAATAAGGGCGGGCAAAATGCCCACCCTACATACTAGATATCAATTTGATATCAGACTTAAATTTTCAATACCCCCAGGGGAATTCGAATCCCCGTCGCATCCGTGAAAGGGATGTGTCCTAGGCCTCTAGACGATGGGGGCGCGTTGCGTTTGCTTGTGTTCCGCACCTTTATTACCTTAACTAATCTTTCCCAATCTGTCAACTACTTTGCGAAACTTTTTTTTCTAGTCGTCCCAAAGCTCGTCACAGTAGGCTTTGAGGATGGCGGCGCAATTGCCGATCGCCCCGAGATGAGCAATTTCAAAGCCGTGGGTGTTCTGGGTGGGGAAAGCCAAACAAGCGGCGCGGGCTACGTGACCGAACTTCATGGCGATCGAAGCATCGCTCCCAAAACCGCTAATTACCGCCAACTGCACCTCTACATCGGCTGCTGTGGCTGCTGCGCGCAATTGGGCGTTCAATCCTTCATCGTAGACTCCGTAGCCGTCCTGAACCAGCAAAACCGGGTTTTCGCCGTCACGAATCGGGTATTCCGGTGCCAGAGGGCAAATTTCCAAAGCGATCAGCGCGTCCAACGGCTGGCGCTGCGTGAAATACAAAGCTCCGATCGCCCCAACCTCCTCCTTCGCCGACGCTACCAAATAAACATTTACCGCAGGCTCTTTCAAACATTGGGCCAGAGCCAGCAAAATCGCCACTGAAGCCTTGTTGTCCAGAGTGTAGCTGGCGATCCAATCCTTCAACCGCAGCGGGCGCTTGCGGTGCTTTCCCACCACCATCCGCGTGCCCGGTCGAATTCCGGCCTCGGCTAATTCCTCGGCGGTACACTTAGTTTCGATCCAGGCATTTTCCCACTTTAAAGAAACATCTTCCTGCTGAGCTTTCTGAGGAGATTCGTGAGAAACATGGCGGGAACCGAAGCTGAGAATGCCGCTAATTGTTTGCTTGTCTCCGAGCAAATCCACCACGCCTTCGCCGTAAACCCAAGGAAATGCGCCACCCAATCTGCGGACTTCCACGCGGCCACTCTCGCCTATTGTTTTAACTATGGCGCCAATTTCGTCTTTGTGGGCGGTAATGGCGATCGACTTTTCGGGATTGCGGCCCTTAATTAGGGCGATCGCATTGTCCGCGCGATCGAGCCAAGCATTCACTCCTAGGGCGGCGAATTTTTCCATCAACCGCTGGTTAATTTCCGACTCCGCACCGCTGGGTGAGTGCAGCATTACTAATTCTTCGATTGTTTGGAACAGGCGATCGAACTCTAACATTTTTGATTTTCGTTTTTAGGAGCGAATTTTGACATATATTAAAGCAGATTTATCAGAAAGAATTGGTTCGAAGCCCCAAGCATAAGCGGGAGAAATTAAAAGAAGACTATTCATTACTCCAATCCTCTTCCTTCGAGGTAGAGGTCGCCCTCTTGCGGTCAACTGTCAACTGTCAACTGAAGGTCTATTTCCCCGGCGGTACACTTAGTTTTAATTCAGGCATTTTCCCAATTGAAAGAAACATCTTCCTGCTGAGCTTTTTGAGGAGCCTAGGAATGAAGCAATTGGACGCAGCAAAGGGGGATTGAGTAACAAGATTCATGGGAGCGCGTGGATGCGTTGGGCAATCTGTTGGGGTTTCACCTCACCCCCCGACAAACTGGTGACGCCAGCAGGAGGCGACCAACGGCAGCCGTTACTGGTGGCGGATACACTGCTGGCTAACAAGGGCTATGATCCAGATCAGCGTGTGATTGACCGCCTCAATGCCGAGGGGAAGACCACCGTCATTTCACCTCGCCGCAATTGCAAGACCCTGGAAACTTACGATGCTGAATTGTACAAAGCCCGTCATTTGATTGAGAACTTTTTCCCCAAGCTCAAGCAGTATCAGGCAATCGCGACGCGCTATCACCCTAGGGCGGTGAACTTTCCGGCGTGCGATTCTTCTGGCTGCTGCGGTCATCTGGTTGAATTGATGACGCCCCCTAAATTAACTTGACAGTGCCGTAAACTAATATGCCTGACCTCTTGAGCACCTTCTTTTCTAATAATTTCATTCCTCACGGGCATTGTTACCTCTGGAAACCGGAGTTAGTCTGGCTGCACATAACGTCCGATGCCTTGACTACCCTCGCTTATTACTCGGTGGCGTTTGCCATTGTTTACTTTACGAATGAGCGTAAGGATCTGCCTGCTCACACTGTGATGCTGCTGGTGGGTTTCTTCTTTATCTTTAGCTTATGTGGCACGACGCACCTGATGGAAATAGTGACACTTTGGCACCCCATTTATTGGGTTTCAGGACTGATCAAAGCTGTCACTGGTGTTTGGTCTTTCTATACGTTCACCTTTTTACTGATTCCCTTAATTCCAGTGGCACTTGATACGCCCAGTCCAGCCCAACTCGCCCTTACAAACCATGAACTAGAAGAGAGTCGCCGCCGTATCCAGGCGATTAATGTGGAGCTAGAGCAACGGGTGCAGGAACGCACTTCCCAACTGGAAGCTTCTAATCGCACCAAAGACGAATTATTGATGCGTGAACAAATAATTCGGGCAGACGCAGAGGCAGCCAACCGTGCCAAGGATGAGTTTCTCTCCATTCTTTCTCATGAACTCAGAACTCCTCTCAATGCGATCTTAGGGTGGTCAACGATGTTAAGGCAAAAAAACCTGAGTGAGGATAAGGTGGCGCGGGCTTTGGAGACGATCGAGCGAAACGCGAAGTCTCAAGCCCAGCTCATCGAAGACATCCTCGATGTTTCTCGCATCATCACAGGTAAACTGCGCCTCCGAGTCCGTCCTGTCAACCTCGTGCCGGTGATTGAATCGGCGATTGAGTCTGTACAGTTGGCGGCTGAGGCAAAGTCTATTCGCCTGCAAAGCGTGCTCGATTCTGAAGCTGGCCTGCTCTTGGGTGATGCCGATAGGTTGCAACAAGTTGTGTGGAATCTACTTTCTAATGCCCTCAAATTTACGCCTAAAGACGGGCGAGTCCAGATTCGTTTGCAGCGGGTTAATTCCCATGTTGAAATTACTGTCAGCGATACTGGGGCAGGCATCAGCTCGGACTTTCTACCGTTTGTCTTTGATCGCTTCAGCCAGCACGACAGCACGACTACTCGCAGTTATGGGGGGTTGGGTTTAGGGTTAGCCATTGTGCGTCAATTAGTTGAATTACATGGCGGGACTGTAACGGTAGTGAGTCCAGGGATAGGACAGGGGACGACCTTTACAGTCAAACTGCCCGTGATGATTATCCATCTACCACCCAGCGATCCAGAGCCATTAAACTCGATCGTCGAGGCGAATGGGAAGTTCCCAGCCTCGCCGACTCTTGAAGGCTTACAAATCTTAGTGGTAGAGGACGAAGCTGACGCGCTAGACTTGCTGAGCACGATTCTCGAAAAGTATGGTGCTGATGTTATGGCTGTGGCTTCGGTCAAGGAGGCCTTGACCATTATCGAAACCGCAACTGATCGCAGCCCCGATGTTTTAGTGAGCGATATTGGGATGCCGGATGAGGATGGCTACTCCCTGATCCGCAAGTTGCGTCAACTTGAAGTGCAGCGGGGCGGTAGGCTACCCGCGATCGCGCTGACGGCTTATGCCCGGAATGACGATCGTCAGCAGGCACTATTAGCAGGTTTTCAGATGCATTTGAGCAAACCCGTAGATGCTGCCGAGTTAGTGGCGGTGGTGGCCAGCCTCACCGGACGTACAAGCAGGTGCTAAAACCCAGGTGTTCAAGAACAAATGTTGCGTTTGAGAATAATGGGTTTTTTGTCAGCTTGGGGTGAAGGCTAGGGGTTGTGCCGAACCAACCTTGTGGGTGTTGTCTCCAGCACAAACCTCTGTTAACTTGATTCCGGTAACAAGTCTACTCTGTGAAGGAGAGGAAGCACTGAGAGTGGTTATCGAGTAGAGCTTGCATGAGTGCTAGATTCTCTAGGATGCCAATTTCATCTTTGTCAGCGGTAATGGCGATCGACTTTTGGGGATTGCGGTCGGGAATTAGGGCGATCGCATTGTTTGCACGATCGAGCCAAGCATTCACTCCCGGGGCGACGAATTTTTCCCTCAACCGCTGGTTAATTTCCGACTCCCCAGCTCTGGGAAAGTGGAGCATTACTAACTCTTCAATTGTTGGGAGCAGTCCATCGAACTCTAACCTTTTTCAATTCCGTGTTTTGAAGCGCATTTTGACATATATTATTAAAGCAGATTTACTCTCTATTTACTCTTCTTATGAACAAAAAAATAACTCTCTGTAATGAGAGCTAGCGCCTTCTCAACAAACTCGTAATCAGCCGGATTTGTTGACTAAAAATCTCGCCTTCAGGTTGAATTCGCAGACTTCAACTCGATGTACAAGCGGTGCAAAATGTGTATTCTTACCTAGAGGCTTTTCCATCATCTAAGGTTATTTTAAAATTACAACAAATCTCAATCTCTCCCTATGCTTGTCCATAAACTTCAGCAACTCGTGCAGCGCCAAATTCGAGCCAAAAAGTTAGGGATTAAATTTAACAGAGTTGCTAACTTTCAATTGCCCGAACAATTAATTGTGCAAGGAAAACTGCATCGAGTAAACGTGCCTTCAGAGAAAGGCAGGGACGGAGAATTTATAGAAGTGCTTTTAGATGACTGCTACGAAGTCGAGCAACTATCTGAATCGCTGATGAAAATTATTGATATTGGAGCCAATGTCGGCTTATTTCCGATTGCTGCGAGGAACAGGTTTCCAGGCCGTAATTCACCCCTACGAAGCTAACCCATACCTAGAAAATTACCTCAAACATCAATCTCAAATCGCAAATTTTACATATTTTATGGAAGCAGTAGGATGTCGAGATGGTAAAGTAGTCCTCGACATTCGGGAAGTTTCGGGAAAAACCCGATCGACAGTTAGCGAAAGCGGCGAAATACCAATGATATCATTTCGTAGGGCGATCGAGCGAATTGGTGGTAGCGTCGATTTAGCCAAAGTAGACTGCGAAGGTGCAGAATGGCTGTTATTTGAAGATCGAGATACTTGGCAACTTGTGCAAAACCTTTCTTGAGAATATCACTTGTGGTCTGGTCACACTCACGCGGAAACCAGACAAATTATTGAAAACTTAGGATTTCGGATCGGAAAGCAAATACCAATAGATAAATGGTACGGCTCGATTTTAGCATCCCGAACCTGCAACCCTCAAGGATATAGCAGATGTTGAAGAAGGAAGTTCGGCAACGGATTCGCTTTCTTCTGATGTAACGGAGCTCAGAAAGAAAGTTGGTTGTGCTGGAGTTGTGGTGATAAGTTACAGCAGAGGGATATCAGGGCTTGGATCACGCGCTGACAGTGGCATTTGTTTTGCGAAGTGGTATAAATACTCGAAATTCACAAATATGGCAATTCGTCAAGCGCTGGTGGGAGAGGGTAAATTAGTATTGGGTATAGAAAAATCTACAGGAAGTATCGAAGTGCCTGTCCCATTCGCCTTGCCAGCAGGATCAGGCTGGTAAAGTTGGATACGAGCACGCCCAAGTCGTTTAGCTTGATAAAGCGCTTGGTCGGCTGCAGCAACCAGAATTTCGGCTCCCGATTCAGATGCAGGAACAATACTCGCGACGCCCAGGCTGAGAGTGACGTACGGGCTCACCTGAGAACCAGCGTGAGGAAGCTGCAAAGCTCCGATTTTGAGCTGTATGTGTTCGGCTACCAGCACCGCGCCTTGAATCGCGGTATTTGGCAAAATAACGGCAAATTCTTCGCCTCCGTAGCGAGCTACTAAATCGGCGGGGCGATTGACTGCATTGCCGATCGCCGCGGCGACTTGCCGCAAACATTCGTCTCCCCCTGGGTGCCCGTAGGTATCGTTATAACTTTTAAAAGAATCAATATCGCACAGAATCAGGGACAGAGGCGTTTGTTCCCTGGCTTGTCTGCGCCACTCCATTTCTAAATACTGATCGAAACGGCGGCGGTTTGCTAGCTGCGTGAGTTCGTCTAAAGTTGCCAAGCGCTCTAACTTGAGGTTGGCCGCTTGCAACTGCTGGTATAGTTCTGCTTGCTTGATCGCGATCGCCAACTGGGTGGCCAGAGAAGACAGCAACTCTACTTCCAACTGCATCCACTGCCGGGGACTGCACTGGTGCGCCATCAGCAGCCCCCACAACTCGTCTCCTTGCACTAGCGGTACCACCAAAGAAGCTTTTACATCAAATTGTGCGAGCAAGTCAATTTGATATTGTGGCAAATCGGCGGCCGAGACATCGGCGATCGGTCGGATTGCTCGATGTTGGTACGCTTCGAGATAGAACTGGTCAAAACAGAAATTTTCCAGGGTTTCCCCCAACATCGGCTGGCAGTTAGCAGCTACAGATTCCACTGTTACCGCCCCCGTCGCCGGGCCGGCGCAGAGACTGCCGGTACAGGTGTTAAAGCGGACGATCATCACTCGATCGGCCTGAAGGAACTGACGCACTTCTGTCACTGTCGTGCTGAGCACTTCGCCCAAATCCAGAGACTGGCGGATGTGCTGAGTAATTGTCGCCATCAGCAGTTCTCGTTCGTTCTGCTGCCGCAGCGCCTCTTCTGCCCGCTTGTACTCAGTGATATCTTGAGCGGTGCCGAAAATTTGTTTAGGGCAGCCGTCGGCTGTGCGGGCGAAAACTTGGTCGCGGCAGCGAAACCAGCGCCATTGACCCGATCGATGTTTGAGCCGATATTCCAACTCCAAAATATGCCCGTCTTGAGTCGAGGGAAATTTTTGCTGATGGGCTTTGAGCCTCGGCAAATCTTCTGGGTACACCAAACTCGAGTACAAAGCAGTTTGCATCTGTAAAATTTCGTAGGGAGTGTAGCCCAGCAATTTAGAAGCTTGACCGTTGACGTAAACGTTTCGCTGTTCGGTCAAATCGTAGATGTACAGTAAATAAGGCGCCGCGTCAGCAATCTGCTGGATGAAATGCTGGCTCGATCGCAATTCTTCCTCCACCCGCTGACGCACTTGCACTTCTTCCAAAGCTTGATCCCGCATTGTGCGGTAAGCTTGGATGCGGTGGGTGAGGTCGGTCACGTCTTGAATCACCAGCAGCGCGTAGAACGATGGGGAATTCACCCCCGGCCATATTGATGACGAAACTGAGGGTGGAGATTCCCTAGACACAAAAGCACTTCTTGATGATCGGGAGCCGACATTACCGTCTGATTCCAGCTCAAGAGTATGGAGAATCCAGTCTCTAATCTCCTGTTCTTCAATGCCAGCCTCCAGTGCCGGCACAGCAGTCACAGTAGTTTGCTGAATTCGCTGCTGGCCGTCTTGCCAAGTTGCCGGAATCAGGTGTTTGTGAATTTGAGAAGAAAAAATTGTTGGCGGGCCTCCTGCAAAGATTTGCTTGAAGCGAGTGGCGTACTTTAACTGACTCAGGTGAGGAAAATGGGTTGTGATCTTTGTTCCCAATATTTGGCTGCGGGGAATTTTAGTCCACTCTTCCAGACAAGTGTTCCAAAACAGCACCACAAAATCATCTTGCAGCAAGCAGGCGCCGACTGGTACGCTGTCGAGAACCCCAAACTTTTCCTTAATACTTTTGCTCTCCTCAATCATAGACCCCCGGCAAGTTGATTGATAGCAGTCAACAAGGTGTCAAAGGAATTAACATTGAAAATAAGAATAATATCTCCTTCAATGTGAAGCCTTTCAATCATGAAACTGGTCTGGGCTAATAAAACAACTGTATCAGTAGCTAAACCGCCAGAGATCAGCAAACTAGCAATCGTCCCTTCGCTATAAGTGGGAATTGAGTAGTTCAGGCGCTGCTGAAGCACGTTGCTGATTGCACCCATGACCCCATTAATTACAATATTTCCCACTTCACTCAGCGTACCAATTTTGACTGAATCGAGATCGTGAGTTCCTTCTTCCCCTGTAAGCATTGTCACCAGCAGGGCAGCGCTGTTGGTGGGAAAGACTAGCTGGGCAATGCCTCCAAAGGAGCCTGTGAATTTGAGCTGGACAGCAGCGATTTGCTCGCCGTTGAGGTGCTGCTCTAACTCTTGTTCCACGTCGATGGGAGTCAGGATTTGAAGGTAGGGGATTTGCAAGCGAATCGGGGAGTCGATCATGTCGTTCAAAACCCCTGCGGCTTGACCGATACCGATGTTGACGAGTTCCTGCAAAGCATCGAGCTGTCGAGTGCTTAATTTCATTGGGCGCTCTCCTCGCTGACACTGAGAGCTTTTTTGATCCACCCGATTAGTTCGTCTGAGTTGGGCATTTTGTGAATGACTGCCATCGCTCCGAGATCCATGCACTCGGAGCGGGTGCTGGCTTGAATGTCTGCGGTAATTACGATCACTGGAATTTTATATCCTCGATCGCGCATGGCTTGCAGGACTTCCCGACCTTCCATTTCTGGCATCAGCAGGTCTAAGAGCATACAGTTTGGGGTTTTAGTGCCGAGCAGTTCTAGAGCTTCTGGGCCGCTGGATGCTTCCCAAGTCTCGTATCCTTCTGCCCGGAGAATTTTGCAGATTACCCTGCGAGTCAACCACGAATCTTCGACGACGAGAATTGATGTCACTACGTTCTCCTCCTTCCATTGTTTAGAACTGACCGGCGTTGCAGGTGCTGCTTGTATCTTGACAGTAATTTAAAGTGCTGGGACGGTCTGTGATCGAGCTTCACTTGGAATTCCTGTTCTTAAAAACTAACGCATTAATGTATTGGATAGTTTAGTATCTTGGACTATGTGAAGAAAAAACCCGGTTTCTGAATGAAACCAGGTTTGCGGGATCTCTATTGCTCCTAACATGGGCGCTCAATTATAGATTACCAAACGCTTCCGAAGGGACTCTACTCGCTGTTTGGCCGTGGTATTGTCTGGCTCGCAGGCGAGAGCTTGTTCGTAGATTTCCAAGGCTTGAGCTGTTAATTTCTTGCGCTCGTAGGCGTGACCCAGATTATTGAGAGATGTAACGTATTCTGGCTGCAACTTCAGGGCTTCTTTGTAGTGGCGGATGGCGATGTCGTACTGTTCTTGGCCGAAGTGTGCAAAACCGAGGGCGTTGTAAATAACAGCTTGATTTTCTTCGCCTTCTAAGTCTTTGGCTTTCAGGGCTTTTTGAAACAGTACGATCGCCTGGGAGTAAAGCTTCTTATCTACATAGATACTTCCTAATTCGTAGTATTCCTGTGCTGTTCCTTTTTCTACTGTCAGCTTATTTTCTAAGCGTTCGAGAGACATTTCCAGCTTCCGAGTTTTAAGAATCTGGCGCACCACAAACCAGGAAGTGCTGCCGAGTATAGCGAGCAGGACTGACAAGTAAATAATGAGCAAATTACTATCCATGTTTTTCTTAAAATTAGGTAGGTTTCTGGAAGGTCTTATTTATTTTAAGGCGCTAGCAATCTCTGACATTGGCCTCTGCAACTGTATAAAAAACAAGGAAATAGCGATCGACCGGCCCGATCGCGATTTCTGAAAAAGCAAGAGTCCAGAAGTAAGAACAAAGAAGGAAAGTTTGTCTCAACCTCCTAGATTTATCAGGAGTTTTCCTTCTCTGGCAGACTGTTAAATCTTTCTTACTTCTGCTTTCTGCCTTCTGAAAATCAAGCGAACTTTCAGCCTCCGGCTCGATTAGCCATTTCCACGACTTTACCGAATGTTGCGGGGTCAATGATCGCCATTTGTGCCAGCATTTTGCGGTTGATTTCGATATTGGCTTTTTTCATGTTGCCGATCAGTCTGCTGTAGCTCGTGCCGTGCTGGCGCGATGCAGCATTGATCCGAGCAATCCACAGGCGGCGGAAATCGCGTTTGCGTTTTTTGCGATCGCGATAACCGTTACGCAGGGCCTGCATCACCCGTTGGTTAGCTGTGCGGAACTGTTTCGACTGTGCGCCTCGGAAACCCTTGGCTAATTTGAGAATTTTTTTGCGGCGCGCTCTGGCGACATTACCGCGTTTTACCCGTGTCATCTTTAATTTCCGTTAAACTTTACAAGTATGGAAGCATTAACCGCACGTTAGCGTCGTTGGTCTCGTCGATGACGACCAGCTTAGAGAGACGGCTTTTGCGAGCTGAACTTTTGTGCTGTAGCAAGTGGCTTTTGTAAGCTTTGCGGCGCACAATCTTACCGCTGCCGGTCGCTCTAAAGCGCTTTGCGGCTGCTTTGCGAGTTTTGAGTTTTGGCATGGACTGGTGTTATTTGGACACAAGCTTCAACCGTATCACATTTGTGGTACTTTCTGCAAGGGAGATTTGCTGGTTGGGGGCGGCGCTGTATTTGGGGCAATATACAGGATGGGCGAGATCGGCTAATCTTGTGGTTGTTTGCTGCCGTTAACACCTAGTATAGAATGTTATATCGCAGTTCGGGTATCATTAAGGGTTATCGGCAGGGTTAATATTTGAAAGCTGCTGGTGAGGCACGATAATTAAATTGAAGATGCAACATTAATTATTGGTTATGGCGCTTAGAGACTCCCTTGAAAAAATCATTTTGGAATATCCATTGGTCAGTAATGACAACTTCAAGGGACATTCCTTTGCTAGTTAGGTCAGAAATGTAGTCCCGAAATCAATAAGTGCTTCATGGGAATTACCAGAAATCTATAGCGTAAAAGCTTCAGCAGGTAATGGTTCTTGGGCTAAAGTTCCTTGGATAGCAATATTTAACAAGCTTGTAACTGAGAGTGTCTAGTCGGGGTTTTACTGTGTTTATTTATTTCGCGGAGACTGCTCTGGCGTTTATATTTCTCTCAATCAAGGAATAGCAGATATAGCGTATTCCAGGTTTATGAAGTACACCACAGAAACCGGGTTTCTTTACAGTTCTCGCCTCTGGTAATGATTCAGTTCAATAAACCCGGTTTCTCGCGATCTACATCTACATGGAATATGCTGTAAAAGAAATAAGTGAGGACTGGGGAAGTCGAGGGACATGGTAAGAGTTCAAGCACAACTATTTAAAGATAAGCTTGGTTCTGACAAGCTCAGATAATTTTCAGAACTTCTCGATATTCAACTTGATTCTATCCAAGGAAACTACTTCTAGAAGGCATTGAGTATTAAACTCTCAATACAGGTCTTTCGGGATTTTCGGGATTGGGAACTAGACGCTGATTTTTGCAATCTACCAGCAAATCTAAAGTTTCTAACACAGTTTGACCGATTAGCACCATATCGCCTAAAACCATTGCCGCCTCAATCGTTTCGCGCCCTTCTATTTCAATGATAACAGGCCCTGTTAATCCCACTGTTTCTTGTCTGCCATCAGCATATTTTGCTATTTCCTGACTCCTAATTCTTAAACCCAGGTGTTCGCAGACTTCTACAGGAATAGCTGTGCGTACTGCACCACTATCTATGAGTGCTTCTGCTTCGTACAGGCGCAACAGATTTGGATTGAGCAATCCTCTCTTGACTAACTCTTCATCAATGGCATTCGTGAGCTTGACTTTGACTCGAACAGCACCCATATTTTTGCTGGCTTGAGTTAGATTGCGATCGAGATTTATCATATCGCCTCTTTTCGTCTAGAAAGTCTACCTTTGATTCTAGCCGTAATTTATGGTTGTAAGGTTCGCAGTGCACACCCTACAAGTATAGTTTGTACGTAAGTCTTACAGCGTATTTCTGGTTTAGGAAGTGCAGTAGGGACAAAGGCTTTCGCCGTGTCCCTACACGGCTCTATCACTCTTGTGGGGAGTAGGGGTTGGACATCCTGGCCGCCCTAAACATACAAGTTAAATGCACAAAAGCTTACTCATCTTCTGCATAGATAAACCGATACAATTCGCTAGGATCTGGCTCAGCGCTTTTCTCAGCAAAATCGACTGCATCATCAATTACTGCTTGAATTTTATTATCGATCTCTTTCAATTCTTCAGCAGTTGCCAAAGTTCGATCGATCAACTCAGCAGCCAACTTCTTAATCGGATCGCGGGGGAACCAATATTCCTTCTCTTCTTTAGAACGCAACTCATCAGGATCTGCCAAAGAATGGCCGCGAAAGCGATAAGTCAAAGCCTCGATCAAAGTCGGCCCCTCGCCGGCTCGCGCCCGCGCTATAGCTTCTTTGGCCACTTCCCGCACCGCCAAAACATCCATCCCGTCAACCTCAAAACCAGCCATGCCAAAAGCATGAGCCTTCTTGTAAATCAGCGGATCAGAAGTAGCTCGCTCGTGGGCCATCCCGATCGCCCATTTGTTGTTTTCCACAACATAAATAATCGGCAACTTCCACAAAGCCGCCATATTTAAACACTCAAAAAACTGCCCGTTATTTGCAGCACCATCGCCAAAAAAACAAGCAGTTACGCCATCAGAACTCTCATCCCCCAAAGCTTCGCGGCGGTACTTCGATTGAAAAGCCGCCCCCGTAGCTACAGGAATCCCCTCAGCCACAAAAGCATAACCGCCCAACAGTCGGTGTTCGGCCGAAAACATATGCATCGAACCGCCGCGGCCCTTCGAGCAACCAGTTTCCTTCCCGAACAACTCCGCCATTACTTCCCGCGCCGGGACGCCCGCGCTCAAAGCGTGAACGTGATCGCGGTAGGTGCTGCTGACGTAATCAGTGTCATCCCGGCGCATCGATCGAATCACGCCAGTAGAGACAGCTTCCTGACCGTTGTACAAGTGGACAAAACCAAACATTTTGCCCCGGTAGTACATCTCAGCACACTTGTCCTCAAAATAGCGCCCCAAGACCATATCCTCGTAGAGCATCAAGCCCTCATCCCGAGAAATGTTTACGCTTTGCGCGTCAAAAACTGGTAAAGTCCGTTCCTGAACCATAAATAATTAATACCCGACGATCGGCTTCCTAGACATCTAAATTTAAACCCAGATGGGACACAACCGCAGCAGAAAACGATCAAACGTTTTCTGTGCAACAGTTCACGAATTGTTAAAATGAGTTTGGCAGGCGGGGCGGATTGCCGGGACAGGGAGAACCAACTCCCATCTAAACCCCATGCAAACGAATGATATAATTCCATTACTCTCAAACCCGAAAATGCTCAAGAGTCAAACCACTCATTTAGCTGACGGGCAGTGGGGCAAGGCATTTTCCTCACTGTAAAACGCTGTAGAGGGAAAAAAGTCAGAATATCTCTACGACAAGTCCAAGATACCGTGAATGGGGCGGTTGGAAGCCAACACCAGAATTTTTGATTTGGTTTGCGGGAGTATGTCACTTAAGATAGGCTAATTCAGTTGCTAGCGCTTTGGGGAAGTGGACAGTTCTTTAACTTATGTTAATTCCACTAGATTACTACCGGATTTTGGGTCTACCGATTCAAGCTACTGCCGAACAGTTGCAGCAGGCTCACCGCGATCGAACTTTACAGCTTCCGCGCCGGGAGTATTCCGAAGTTGCGATTGTCGCCCGCAAACAACTGCTCGATGAAGCCTGTGCCGTTCTGTCAGACTCAGAGGGGCGCAAAGCTTACGATGCCAGTTTTTTAGCCAAAACTTACGATCGAGAGTCGGAAGCCGCACAGGAAGCCAAGCACCAGAGGTCAAAAACCTCAGCAGGCACGGCCACAGTCCTGCAAGACGCAGGAGAAACCGCTCCGGCAGAGTCCAAGGCTTTAGAGGCTGCTCCCGACCCCCACACTCCAAGTATTGAAATCGATGACAACCAATTCGTAGGAGCCCTGCTCATACTGCAAGAACTGGGGGAATACGAACTCGTACAGAAGCTGGGTCGCCCGTATCTTAACAATGGCAGCATCGCGATCGCAGAAGGTCGTTTCGGCGATCCTCAGCTCGTGAGGCCAGATATAGTTTTAACTGTCAGCCTTGCCTGTCTAGAACTCGGCCGCGAACAGTGGCAGCAAGGTCAGTACGAAAATGCCGCAAAATCATTAGAAGCAGGTCAAGAATTGCTGCTGCGCGAAAGCCTATTTGCAAGCGTGAGGGGTGAAATGCAAGCCGACATATACAAACTCCGTCCGTACAACATTTTAGAGCTATTATCACTTCCCGAAGAAAAAGTCGCCGAGCGTCGCCGGGGACTGCAAATCCTGCGAGAAATGCTTCAAGAACGAGGCGGTATCGACGGTTCGGGAGACGATCGATCGGGTTTAGGAATCGAAGACTTCCTCCGGTTCGTGCAGCAGATGCGTAAACACCTAACCAGCAGCGAGCAGCAGGCGCTATTTGAAGCCGAAGCCGGCCGCCCCTCCGCAGTCGCCACTTACCTCTCGGTCTACACCCTGTTAGCCCAAGGATTTGCCGCCAGACAGCCATCGATGATCCGTCGGGCCAAGCTGATGCTGATGCAGCTCGGTCGCCGCCAAGACGTTCACCTGGAAAAAGCCGTCTGTTCCCTGCTGCTGGGCCAGACAGAAGAAGCCAGCAGAGCCCTCGAACTCAGTTCGGAAAAAGAACCCCTGGCCTTCATTCGCGAACATTCCCAAGATTCACCCGACTTGTTGCCCGGACTGTGCTTGTACGCCGAACATTGGCTACAAGAAGAAGTGTTTCCCCACTTCCGGGACTTGGCCAACGAGTCAGTGTCATTGAAAGACTACTTTGCTGACCCGAAAGTACAAGCTTACCTAGAAGCTTTGCCACAGGACGCAGAAACCGCCAACGAATGGGTCGTGGTGCAGCCCCGCTCCGGCAAGCTCCCAGGGCGACTGCAACCGACAGCAGGCCGATCGCCCGCTGCCATACCTGCACAGCCACCCACAGCCAAGCAGGGAGCCAGTACGGTCACTTTAACCCCCGTACCGGGCGAGGCTTCCACCGCAGCTTCGGGAACGAAATCCCCGGCAACGGTGGCCGCGCCGAGCGCTGTTGCCCCTGTCTCTCTCCCGATAGCTACAGTGCCACATCCTGCTGAATCGACTTCCAAACATCGCAGACGCCAACATTCAGGGCGCAGCGGAGCAAGTGGCAATGGGCTAAAGGGCGATTTTGTCGATCGGGCGCGCACCAAGGCAGCAGAAATTACCACCCAAGTCAAGTCCATGCCTCCAAACAGGCTGGCTTTGTTTCTAGTCGCAGGTGTCCTGAGCCTGTTATTCCTGTGGTTAATACTCAGTCTGTTGGCTAGCGCGATGCAAGCCCTATCGGGCCCCCTCCAAGGAGAGCAAGCCCTCGTCCGCCTGGAAGAACCGCCTCTAGAAATCCCTGCCTTGGCCGCGGCCCCAGAACCGAGCGCCACAGGCGCAGTTTCGGGAGAAATCACTGAGGAATCAGCCCGACAAATAGTTCAAAGCTGGCTATCGGCGAAAGCAGCGGCTTTGGGCCCCAATCACGCTGTGGAAGAATTAAAGCAAGTTCTGACAGAACCGGCTTTGTCTCGCTGGCAATTGATGGCAGAAGCTCAACAGCGAAACAACGCGCACCAGCGTTATGTACACAAGCTGCAAGTTGATGCAGTTAAGACGAATCCGACTAATCCCGATCGCGCCCAAGTAGAAGCCCAAGTCGCGGAAAAAGCCGAAGTGTTCGATCGATCTCAGCTCGTTTCTTCCCGCAATGAAAACCTGCGGGTGCGCTACGACTTGATCCGCCAAGACGGACAGTGGCGGATTATGGATTGGCAAGTGATTAAGTAAGGAATTGGTAATTAGTAATTGGTAATTGGTAATTGCTGCTGACTAATTACTAATTACCAATTTCTGATTATTAGGTTAATTTTTAATTCCAAAAGCGGGAGCTGTTAATTGCAGATTATTGTTGAAGGCTGGCGTTTTATTTATCATTCCTATTGCGTAGCCAATCAATTTCAACTGCTGGAAATGCACGCGCGGCGCAGCTATCCCGTAGGGAATCGCCCGCGAAGCCAAATTGAGCTTTTCCACCGCGATATGCCCTACATTGACGCAGCTTGGGAGACGAAAATTAGTTTGTTCGATCGCCCCAATGAAATATTACTTCGCAGCATTAAGAGCCCTGCGGTAAATCAGTCAGCCGATGTTACCCTGCGAATGTACTGCCCGTGGGACTTCTCGGCATCCAGCAGCACTCAAACTTGGGTATTTGCAGCGACAGAATGGGGGATTGTTACCAGTACAGTATTACAGGCGATGGGTGTTAAGTCGATCGCCGAAACTCCGGTTAACTCAGAAACGAAAATTATTACACCTTCAGCGTGGTCAAAAGCTGGCTTAATTCGCAGCGGAGTTGAGGCCGCTCGCATTGCTGTTGTACCTTTGGGAGTCGATCCTCAGATTTATTATCCTGCTGCGGGCGATCGGCGTCAATCACTGCGCGAAAGCTTCGGTTGGTCAAACTATTTTATATTTTTAAACATCGGCGGACAAACGGATCGCAAAGGTATTCGCCCTTTATTAAAAGCCTTCGCTGCGGTAGTTGACAAATATCCAGATGCGAGATTAGTTTTAAAAGGTTCAGAACTGCTTTATCCATCCAGAGACGAGATTGCTGAAGCGTGCCGAGTTGCGCTCAACGATGCGGAAAGAGCGAGGGTTTTACCGAGATTAATTTATACGGGTAGCCAGCTATCTTTTGCTCAAATAGCAGAGTTTTACCAAGCTGCAGATGCCTATGTTTCTCCTTATTTGGCAGAAGGTTTTAATCTGCCGGTGTTGGAAGCTGCGGCTTGCGGTTTGCCGGTTATTTGCACTGCGGGCGGCCCTACGGATGATTTTACGCGATCGAACTTTGCACAGCGGATCGAAAGTAAATTTACGGCTGTGGTGAGTGACGGCGAAACCTTATTTATCTTAGCTCCTGAGTGGGAACATTTGACTGATTTGATGTGCAGGGCGATCGAAGAGCCGGGAATCGCTGCGAAAGCGAGGGTGGCGGGCCCGGCTTTTGTGGGTGAAAATTTTACTTGGAGGTGTGTAGTCGATCGATTGCTTGAGGTTATGGGAGGAGATAAAAAGAGAGAGGAGAGGTCTATTTTTGAGCCAATAATTTTGTAGTTTGGAGGTTTCAAGCCCTAGATGGGGAAATAGGTATTTTCCGGCATAGCATGATTTATGGCTAACCAAATCATATAAAGTTTCAATCCCTGATAGGGTTTTAGGTATTTTCCGGCCCTCCTACTTTAGTTTTTGGTAATAGATTTAGGGGTTTGTTTCAATCCCTGATAGGGTTTTAGGTATTTTCCGGCCCCTTCCAGAAATCGGGCCCGCGCCAAGCGGAACCGGTTTCAATCCCTGATAGGGTTTTAGGTATTTTCCGGCTTGACTACTTCCATCCTGGGGAAGATTTGATTAAGTTTCAATCCCTGATAGGGTTTTAGGTATTTTCCGGCTTTTCTCGCTGAATTCGTACTTTGAAATAAGCCATATGTTTCAATCCCTGATAGGGTTTTAGGTATTTTCCGGCGTGCAAGTCCGCTTTACTGTTGATCTTGTCGTCGTTTCAATCCCTGATAGGGTTTTAGGTATTTTCCGGCTCCCATCAAGTCTCAAAAGTGTCCGAAATTTCGGTTTCAATCCCTGATAGGGTTTTAGGTATTTTCCGGCTGGAGAGCGGCAAGGCAACCGGTTTAGGATTGAGTTTCAATCCCTGATAGGGTTTTAGGTATTTTCCGGCTCACTTTCTTCCTCTATTAGTAAAAACTCATCAGCTAGTTTCAATCCCTGATAGGGTTTTAGGTATTTTCCGGCTATACAAAGAAAGAAGGAATAGTATTCGATAGTAAGTTTCAATCCCTGATAGGGTTTTAGGTATTTTCCGGCTCAAATCAGTTGAGGGTGTAGAGTCTTACATCTCCGAGTTTCAATCCCTGATAGGGTTTTAGGTATTTTCCGGCTAGATGCGCTCCCAGGATTCCACATACATTAACAATGAGCGTTTCAATCCCTGATAGGGTTTTAGGTATTTTCCGGCCCAGCGATCGGATACAGGCTCGACTAAATCGCCGTTTCAATCCCTGATAGGGTTTTAGGTATTTTCCGGCTTTACAGTTAAATCAATTAAGGCATTTTTTTAGGCTGTAGTTTCAATCCCTGATAGGGTTTTAGGTATTTTCCGGCTTTGTTGAGTTCGATAGCGGTAGGCTCAGTATAACTTGTTTCAATCCCTGATAGGGTTTTAGGTATTTTCCGGCAGCCGATCGCGCTCTATCTCTGCTAAAAAATCAGCGTTTCAATCCCTGATAGGGTTTTAGGTATTTTCCGGCAAAAATCTACTTGGTAACATGGTCAATGGAGCTAAGGGTTTCAATCCCTGATAGGGTTTTAGGTATTTTCCGGCGCGATCGGTTTTGCTACATCTCCAGCCATTTTTTCCGTTTCAATCCCTGATAGGGTTTTAGGTATTTTCCGGCTCCTTCAAGTTTCAAAGCGTAGTTCAAGGTAAAGGTTTCAATCCCTGATAGGGTTTTAGGTATTTTCCGGCCTAAAATGGCTAGCGGTAGAATCGGTAAATATCTGTTTCAATCCCTGATAGGGTTTTAGGTATTTTCCGGCTCTATATTTGCTATTACTCCTATAAAGGAAGTAGCAGTTTCAATCCCTGATAGGGTTTTAGGTATTTTCCGGCTGAATCTAAAGAGTCGTCATAGGCTAATAAATCGTTTCAATCCCTGATAGGGTTTTAGGTATTTTCCGGCTTGAGGCGCTTGCCGACAATCAGGCAGAGTTGGTTTCAATCCCTGATAGGGTTTTAGGTATTTTCCGGCGTTAAAGTTGAGGTTAATAAGAAAGGTCACTGGTATGTTTCAATCCCTGATAGGGTTTTAGGTATTTTCCGGCGATAGCATCATTATGAAGCCTTATTAAGATACTGTCGTTTCAATCCCTGATAGGGTTTTAGGTATTTTCCGGCTTACTTAGTCGTTGATAATTGAGGATTGAAAATGCTAAAGTTTCAATCCCTGATAGGGTTTTAGGTATTTTCCGGCGTAGCTGTTTGCCACAAATCACCTGATGAGCTTGTTTCAATCCCTGATAGGGTTTTAGGTATTTTCCGGCATGCAGTAGTAGGAGAACATTGCATTAAGATATGTTTCAATCCCTGATAGGGTTTTAGGTATTTTCCGGCATATTCAATTCCGGTAAGTTTTTTTGAATTCCATGTTTCAATCCCTGATAGGGTTTTAGGTATTTTCCGGCTATAAGCAGGATTGACAGCAATTGTTACCCTGCTAGTTTCAATCCCTGATAGGGTTTTAGGTATTTTCCGGCAGCCGATTACCCTAAAAGCGGGCCGACACTTGTCAGTTTCAATCCCTGATAGGGTTTTAGGTATTTTCCGGCTGAATTATTTTGGGAGCCAAAATTTCCCGTTACAGGGGTTTCAATCCCTGATAGGGTTTTAGGTATTTTCCGGCTCGCAGCCCGGAGCGGATCTACTTTTCCCCGCGTCTCGTTTCAATCCCTGATAGGGTTTTAGGTATTTTCCGGCTTGCTGATGCGTTGGCGATCGCAGCCATCTTGTCACTGTTTCAATCCCTGATAGGGTTTTAGGTATTTTCCGGCGAGTCTGCCGATTTGCAAGCATCGATCGCCCGCGAGTTTCAATCCCTGATAGGGTTTTAGGTATTTTCCGGCAGTTGGGAAGAGCGCAAAGATTATTCGATCTTAGGTTTCAATCCCTGATAGGGTTTTAGGTATTTTCCGGCACAACGCGCTATTGAATCGGCCCAAAATCCAAAGTTTCAATCCCTGATAGGGTTTTAGGTATTTTCCGGCTTGCTCCCACGGCGTTCTACTGTCATCTCACGTTTCAATCCCTGATAGGGTTTTAGGTATTTTCCGGCGTTTATGACGCGAGTGCAGAAGTAGCGATCGACCCGGTTTCAATCCCTGATAGGGTTTTAGGTATTTTCCGGCTATAATTAGTTGCGTCCAATTCCTCCATCATCAGCAGGTTTCAATCCCTGATAGGGTTTTAGGTATTTTCCGGCTCATTAATTAAAAGGTAGTGTCATGATTCCACATCGTTTCAATCCCTGATAGGGTTTTAGGTATTTTCCGGCCAGAAGTACAAAGATGTAGCACAAGCGTCTGAAATAGCAAATTTGTTTCAATCCCTGATAGGGTTTTAGGTATTTTCCGGCTTGGATAAATCCACTAGGGTTATCTTTGTCTATGCGGTTTCAATCCCTGATAGGGTTTTAGGTATTTTCCGGCTTGCTGAATTTGTCCCTCGCGGTCGGCGGCTTCCTTGTTTCAATCCCTGATAGGGTTTTAGGTATTTTCCGGCCAATCGAAAAGTTTTACAAACCTCCAAATGTCTGGTTTCAATCCCTGATAGGGTTTTAGGTATTTTCCGGCATCATGCTACCGGGGAATGGTTTCAACGGAATAGGTTTCAATCCCTGATAGGGTTTTAGGTATTTTCCGGCTCGACTGCAATAGTTGCTAGTTGGATGTACCGCTGTTTCAATCCCTGATAGGGTTTTAGGTATTTTCCGGCGGGATTGCGTCGGTTTCTAGTTAGGCAATATGGTTTCAATCCCTGATAGGGTTTTAGGTATTTTCCGGCTTGTGCAAAGCTTACTTGGAAGCCACCCTGAAATTAAGTTTCAATCCCTGATAGGGTTTTAGGTATTTTCCGGCTTGGCGGTTTTTTGGGAGCGTGTTATGTATGTTTTCAGTTTCAATCCCTGATAGGGTTTTAGGTATTTTCCGGCCGCCCGTTCCAGAAGCCAGGGTGTATTTGGTTTTCAAGGTGCAGTTGCGTCCAGCTAAGATAAAAGTACCATTCCAGCCTTCGGCTTGTCAATACCCGACTTTCCATACTCACTCCAAAACCCTATCCTGTAAAGCTTTCAGACTTTGCGTCAGTCTTTTTTTCACCCTAGGGGCATCAAACTCTTGCTGCACATTAGTTTGAGCCGAAAAATTTGATACTCCGATTTTAACACCTACCGATGGACGCAAACTAAGGAAAAAATATTCTGCGCTCAACGGGTTCTACGCCACCAATACGTTCGATCTTAGCGTGACAGCAAGCGCACAGCGGAAAAAACTAAATACTGTATTCCTTCGGTTAGATGACTTTGTTCGGCTGGGCGATCGTAACTTAGACTTGAGTCCTAGCCGGAATCAATTTCCTCCACTGGTTAGATGACTTTGTTCGGCTGGGCGATCTTAACTTAGACTTGAGTCCTAGCCGGAATCAATTTCTTCCACTGGTTCGATGACTTTGTTCGGCTGGGCGATCGTAACTTACTATACTCAGCCTCACTCAATTGAGCACACTCAAACACACTGTACAACATCCACTGCCCATAAAGGCAAGCTCAAGGAAAAACCAACAACCTACCGCAATATAGCCAGAAAAGACTAATTAAAATTAGCAAAAAAAACCAACGATTCTGCAAACCAAAAAGCAAGGGAATTTAAAAACTACTCCGATATATAGCAATCCTAAATGATTCAGATAAATTTGTAGGGTAGTGCCCCCGTGCCTATCCCCTATCTATCGGGCAACCGGGCGTGGGATTGCCCCTACAATAATTATGCAAATGATGCGAGGATTGCTATATAAAAAAACTTAGATAATATTTAACAGCTAATCGAGTTAGACACTTATCTGAAAAATCTCACGAACAAGCCAGATAAAATGTTTTCGACCCTAGGCTGGTCAAAATCTCTGTTTGAGCAAATCACCGACCAAAACGTATATTTTGCCTGGACTTAACTCCAATAAATTGCTAGGAGCGAGCGACCCAGACTTATTCAGCAAAACCTAAACCTTCAATAAATAGCGAATTTTTACCTGCCATATTTGCGGTATTTGCGCTTCGCGGTTCCGAAAAATATTATTGGCGAATCGCCTAAAAAATCCCCAAATTAACTTAAAATTAGTAGAGTTGCATTTACCTTAAAACTACCTATGACAAAAGCCGAAATTACCACCAAAAACATCACAGTTCCTAACGGGGATTTGCAAATAGCTGCATACCTAGCCCAGCCTGCCTCCCCAGGACAATTTCCCGCAGTTATCGTGATTCAAGAAATTTTTGGCGTCAACTCGCACATCCGCGAAGTTACTGAAAGAATAGCAAAAGAAGGATATGTGACGATCGCCCCAGCCATTTACCAGCGTCAAGCCCCCGGCTTTGAAACCGGCTACACACCCGAAGCCATCCAAATCGGCAGAGAATACAAAGAAAAAACCACAGCTTCCGAACTTCTGGGCGATATCCAAGCCACTATCAATTACCTCAAAACTCTACCCTCTGTCAAACCACAAGGTTTTGGCTGCATTGGTTTCTGCTTTGGAGGACACGTCGCCTACCTCGCCGCTACTTTGCCAGAAATCAAGGCTACAGCGTCGTTCTACGGCGCCGGTATCGCCACCCAAACCCCCGGAGGCGGCACCCCGACGATCGCCCGCACAGCAGACATTAAAGGCACTCTCTACGCCTTTTTTGGCACTCAAGACCCCAGCATTCCCTTAGAACAAGTTGACCAAATCGCCGCAGAATTGCAAAAACACAGTATTTCTCACCAAATTTTCAGCTACAATGCCGATCACGGCTTCTTCTGCGACCACCGCGGCAGTTACGACGCTACGGCAGCAGCCGACTCGTGGATGCAGGTGAAGCAGCTATTTCATCAGCAACTTCAACCAGCTTAGAGAGTGGGAGATGGGGAGATAGGGAGATGGGGAAAGTGGGAAAATTTTTTCTACTGACGACTGCCAACTAAATTACTGACAACTGACAACTAAACTGACATGAATTCCAAATCTACAGGTTCTCAAAGCGCAAAAGCATCCTTTTCAATGGATGATTTTGCTAAAGCCCTCGAACAGCACAATTACGAGTTCCAGAAGGGACAAGTAGTGCGCGGCAAAGTGTTCGAGTACGACTCAAACGGCGCGTATGTTGATATCGGCGGCAAGTCTTCGGCTTTTTTGCCGATCGAAGAGGCTGCTTTGAGAACAGTAACGGATTTGTCGGAAGTGGTTCCGCTGGACGAGGAACGGGACTTTTTGATTATCCGCGAACAAGATGCAGATGGCCAAGTTACTTTGTCCCTGCGGCAGTTACAAATTCAGCAAGCTTGGGAAGATTTAGTTGAATTGCAGGAAACCGGCAAAGTTCTTCAGGTGCGGGTTTCTGGGGCGAATAAGGGCGGCGTGACAGTAGATGTTCAGGGAATGCGCGGCTTTATTCCCCGATCGCACTTAGTCGATCGCGATAACCTAGAATCGCTGATCGGTCAATCTTTGAGCGTTAATTTCTTGGAGGTCGATCGCGAACGGGAAAAACTCGTACTTTCCCAGCGGATGGCTACTCAATCGAATGCCTTCAAGGACTTGCAAATTGGTCAGTTGGTGGAAGGCAAAGTCAGCAGCATCAAGCCTTTTGGCGTGTTTGTGGACTTGGAAGGAGTTAGCGGTTTGCTGCACATCAAGCAAGTTAGCCAAAAATATATTGATAACCTTGGAAAGGTGTTTGCCCCCGGTCAACCCTTGAAGGCGATCGTCGTTGACCTCGATGAAAGTCGTGGCCGGATTTCACTTTCTACTCGGGTACTGGAAAATTACCCAGGGGAAATGGTGGATAAAATGGCGGATGTTATGGATACCGCAGAAGAGCGATCGGAACGTGCTAGAAAGACTCTTTCTTAAGTCTTGACGTAATTAGATCCCCATCTACCGGAAACAATAGGAATGTAGGTTTAACCGCAGATAAACCCCCATAGACACAGATAAAATCCCATCCGCGTTCATCTGTGTTCATCGGCTAATATCTGCGGTTAAAAAATCCCCATCTAACTAATCTGCTTCCTTATTGATTCCCCATCAACCAGAAACAACAGTCAACAGTCAACAGTCAACAGTCAACAATCATTCCGGTGCAACCGGAATCGATCTAACATGACTCGCAATTGTTTCACTTTCCACCGTTGCTTCCACTGGCCAAGAATTTTCCATCTCTACTGTTTTTTTCGGCTGATAAACTGCCAAGTCGAACCAGAAAGTCGTACCCACATTAACTTCGCTAACTAAATTAATTTTAGTGTGGTGCTTGTCAATAATGTTTCGGACAATAGAAAGACCTAATCCTGTTCCTTCTAAAGTGTGTACTCGGTTTTCTACCCGGAAAAAGCGATCGAATATGGCTTGTTGGTCTTCGGGATCTATGCCAATTCCCGTATCAGAAATTTCGATCCGCACTACCGGACAATGTTGAGCATCCGGTGACAAGTTGTGGTGGACGGATTGACCGTCTTTGTGGGTGGGCGCCTCCGGCTCTAGCAAATATGCTCGAATGGCCACCTTGCCGCCGGACTGAGTAAATTTTAAGGCATTTCCTACTAAATTGGCAAATACTTGCAGTAACAAATCGTAATGACCTAAAGCAGGCGGCAAATACGGGTCAACTTCTTGCTCTAATTCAATGCCTTTATCCTTAGCATTTAACTGATAAGTCCGCAGGGTTTGTTCCACAGCTTGCGGAAGGTCAACAGCTTCCAAGTGATAAACTCGGCAGGATTCCAGTCGCGACAAGTCTAACACGTCGTTAACTAAACGAGTTAGTCGATCGGTTTCTCGGTTGGCAATTTCTAGGAATTCCCTGCGCTCGCTTTCTAGAAGGTCTTCTCCGTACTCGTGGAGAGTCTCGATAAAAGATTTGATATTAAATAAAGGTGTTCTCAATTCGTGAGAAACATTGCTGATAAAATTGCTTTTAGCCTCATTGAGTTCTACTTCGCGAGTAATGTCCTGCACTGTCATTGCAATGCCTTTGAGACTTTCTCGGTAATTTCCGGAACCTTGATGCTTGGAGGTTTGCTCGTAGAAAGTACACTCTACAGCTACCGGGCGTTGTGGCTCGTTACAGGTATCTTCCTCGTGGCGGATGCAGCTTTTGCACAGCGGTTCGGCACCGGGCGCTTTGTGCAGAATGACTGTAGTTAAAACAATCCGAATTGTACGGTTAACAGGTTCGCTCATCGAGATGCGAAATTCGCCGCCTTCGCGATCGCCCGCAGCTATTTCCTGCAACGGTCTAGCCAACTCCTGCTGGACTTCCGAAGGCAAAATGTTCAGAACATTTACTCCGAGCGCATTTTTACCTTCCCAGCCAAAAATCCGCATCCCCGTCGGATTAACTAAAATCACCTGCAAATTTGCGTCTAATAAAAGCGCACCATCAGCAATCGTTGAAACCAAAGTTTCTAACTTAGCTTTTTCCGCTGTCAGCTCTTCAATATTTTGTTCTTCATAACTTTCGAGTTTCTGGGCCATTTCATTAAAACTGCCAATCAACTCGCCCAATTCTCCCCCTAAAGGCAGGTCAACTCGCTGCTTAAAATTCCCGCTGGCAATGTTTTTGACCCCGAAGACTAATTGTTTGATCGGCTGAGTAATTGTCAGGGCATTAAATACAGCCCCCAAAATTACCATCACCCAAATAGTGACAAATACTGCTAAAGTGACATCCCTAGTCAGATTTGAAGAGATCACTGCTGCGGGATTTGGGTTAATGCCGATCGCCAAAACTCCCAAATATTTGTCTTCATGAATTAACGGCACAAATACATCGGTAACTTCTCCATCTGGCGTCAAATGCTGCCGCACCAAAGGCAAAGAAGTTAAATTTCTCGCCTCAATATCGGCTAGAAAATTATCGGGAAGTTTGATCTGCCGGCGCAGCGTCAGGGAAGTTTCCACCTCCGATTCCGAAAATGGTATCCCCAGGAAAATATCTCCCGCTTCGTCTGCATAAAGCATATAGCGGACGCTGGAGGTGCTGCTGTAAAATTGCCGGGAAAAGCGGGCGACTTCGGAGCGATCGTTTTTGGCAATCAGCGGCGCCACATTTGCCGCCAACAGCAGGCCGAGGTCTCGGCCGTAACGAGTATCGTTAAGTCGGGCGTCTTGCTGGATAGTATTCACCGCCCAGAATGTCAGGCCGCTCATAATTAACGACACTACGAGGGTAGCAGCCGCCATCAGGCGGGTCTGGAGGGTAAAATCCGACCACCAGCGGGCAATAATTTCTCCGATTTTGTTTAGTATGGCCAGCATTTCACCAGTTCACCAGTTCAATATTAATAGCAAGATCAATTCAGTTGGCTCCCGATCGACTTTTCTGATGCGACTTGTCCGCTACCGCCACCGCAGAGATACCAAACTTCATTGTTACATTTCTACATTGAGATTGCTTGGCTTTCGGATGGCGGCCGATGTCGCAATTCCTAATTTTTATCGCCCAGAGCTCGGCGACCGATGTCCCGACGGCAGTAAACCCCTTCAAATTGGATGCAATCAACTGCAGCATAAGCTTTGGAAATAGCTTGTTCCAAAGTTTCTCCCGTCGCAGTGACGCCCAAAACCCGGCCGCCGTCGCTCACCAACTGCTGGTTCTTCAACTGAGTACCGGCGTGAAACACTTCTGCTCCTTTGGCTTCAGCTTCCTCGATACCTGTAATAACTTTGCCTTTTTGATAACTTCCAGGATAGCCTCCAGAAGCCAAAACTACGCAAACAGATGCTCCCGACTTCCAGCGAATAGAATATTCACCGAGACGCTGCTGACAGCAGGCCAGCACCAAATCTTCTAAAGGAGTTTCCAGCAGTGACAAAACCGCTTGAGTTTCGGGATCTCCGAAACGGCAGTTGAATTCTAAGACTTTGGGTTCTCCGTCGGGGGTAATCATTAAACCTGCGTAGAGTACACCCCGGTAGTCGATTTTGCGTTTTTGCAGTGCTGCAAGGGTGGGTTCGAGAATTTCTTCTTGAATCCTTTCCATGAGTTCCGGGGTGACAAGGGGCGCTGGGGCGTAGGCTCCCATACCGCCGGTGTTGGCTCCCTGGTCGCCTTCGCCGATAGCTTTGTGGTCTTGGGCGGGCACCAACGGTTCCACTGTGATGCCGTCGGTGAGGGCGAGAATCGAGACTTCTTGACCTGTTAAGAATTCTTCGACCACGACTCGGATGTTGTCGGTGCCGAATTCGCCTCGGAAAATGGTGTTGATGGCGCTGTGAGCCATTTTGACGGTGGTGGCAACGGTGACTCCTTTGCCTGATGCGAGTCCGTCTGCTTTGATGACTATTGGGGTTCCTTGTTCCAGAACGTATGCTTTTGCAGCTTCTGCGTCTGTAAATACGGCAGCTTTGGGTGTGGGGATGCCTGCTTCGAGCATCAATTCTTTGGCCCAGGATTTGCTGGATTCAATTTGGGCCCCGGCTTTGGTGGGGCCGAAAATCATCATTTTTCGCTGTAGAAAATAGTCGGCGATGCCTAGGGATAGGGGCAATTCGGGGCCGACGATGACTAATCCGATGTTGTTGACCATCACAAAGCGTTCGATGCCTTGGAAGTCGTCGATGTTGAGCGACAGATTTTGACAGCCTGGGGTGGTAGCTGTGCCGCCGTTGCCCGGTACGCAGAATACTTGTTTAATCCGCGTAGATTCTAGCAGTTTTTTTGCGATCGCGTGTTCGCGACCTCCGTTTCCCACAACTAAAACTTTCACAGTATCCTCACCTATAAATTGTGTTCCCTGAATGTCTGATTTTCAGTGTTGGCATCTGTCTATCTGCTTTTTGCAGTGCTGTCAATTATGCCATGCTTGGCGCTAGGGAATTGCTAGATGTGGCACTTTTCTGGAGGAGTGGGCTTCTACCGCTGTTTATCAATGGCCGGGAGCGTGCAATAATTAAAGACTTTAGCCGCCCAATTTTTCTGGGTTCTGCCTCGATTTAATCAGGCAATTAAAACTCTTTTCTGGCGTTTAACTCTGCAATTACTATAATTGATCCGGGGACAAATAGCGATAAGATAGGCAGGTTGACTCTGGGGAATTTTACTCACATGAAATCAAATCAAACCGCTGCGAGTTCGTCTGCAAAATTTAAGCGGGTGGGCGTTGTCGGCGGCGGCCAGCTAGCTTGGATGATGGGGGATGCTGCTAGGGCGCTCGGTATTGAATTGGTAGTACAAACTCCCCATGCTACTGACCCGGCAGTTTCTGTTGCTGCTGATGCTGTTTTGGCTGCTGTTGATGATGTTTTGGCTACGGCTCAATTGGCCGCTGGCTGCGATGTTATTACTTTTGAAAATGAGTTTGTGGATTTGGATGGTTTGCGGTCGCTAGAAGAGCAAGGTATGTTATTTCAGCCGAGTTTGTCGTCGCTTTCTCCTTTGTTGGATAAGTACGTTCAGCGCTGTTATTTACAAGGTTTGGGTTTGCCAACTCCGAGGTTTTGGGAATGGGATTGCAGCGCGGATTTGCCCCCGGAATTGTTTAAGGCGGTGGCGATCGACTTTCCGGCAATTTCTGTTTCTGACAGCGTGCAGATTGCAGGAGACTCGGGTGCTGGATCGATCGACTTTCCCTTTGTCGTCAAAGTTCGCCGCCACGGTTATGACGGCCAAGGTACTTTTATTGTTAAGGATCGGGAGAGTTTTGAGTCAATTCGTGCTACACTCCAAGGTCAGTCTTTGCTAGTGGAAGAGTTTGTGCCGTTCGATCGCGAATTGGCTGTGATTGCGGCTCGATCGGCAAATGGCGAAATTGCGATTTATCCGATCGTCGAAACTCAGCAGCAAAATCAGGTTTGTCATGTGGTGATTGCGCCCGCTGATATTAGTTTAGAGGTGAAAAATGAAGCTTGTGCGATCGCCCGCACTCTCCTCAACAGCTTAGAAGCTGTCGGCGTATTCGGCATTGAATTATTTTTAACCGCTGATAATAAGCTGTTAGTCAATGAAATTGCACCCCGCACCCACAACTCGGGACATTTTACCATCGATGCCTGTGAAACTTCACAATTTGAACAGCATTTGCGTGCAGTTTGTCAACTGCCTTTAGGGAATTCCGATTTAAAATGTGCAGGCGCTGTCATGGTAAATTTGCTAGGTTACGAGTCGGCTGAGTCAGATTATTTAGCAAAAAGAAAACAACTGGCACAAATTAGTGGTGCTTTTGTCCATTGGTATGGTAAGAAAGTATCGCGTCCCGGTCGCAAACTCGGTCACGTTACAGTTGTGATCGACGCGGACTTGGTGGCTCAGGGGCGATCGTCAGCAGAGGATATCGCTCAAACCGTTGAATCTATCTGGTATGCAAGTTAAATTGCTCGAAGCTTGCCAAAATCTGGTTAGTTGGTATATATTAAATAAAGGTTCTACTGCGACGTTGGTGACTGCCAATAATGTTTTTTTGATCTATAACTCTTAACTCTCGGGAATCAAGATGTTTGGACAGCAGTAAACTGGGCTTGTACCCAGAAACTTTAAGTCCGAGCCAACGGTACCCACCTGGTAAAATACCAGGTCAAAAGCTGAGGTAAGACGGCGTTGCGGGGAACCATTAAAATTTTGATTGAGATAGGCGCTGTGAAATATAGCTAGCCTATTTTTTTTTGAGATAAACGCTTTGATTCATAGTTAACGTGATCTCGATGAGGGCGATCGCAACTGGGAAACACAGGCTCCTCTGACTCGTACCCACCACCAACTGAGTGAGATTGCCCAGGTGCGATCGACCCGACAAGATCTTTCATCCCACTAACTAAAATTATAACTTCGAGGCTCAATCTTATATCATGTCCGGGTACTTACCCATAATTAAGCAGCAACGGGAACTTGAGGCCACCAGTGAAAGTTTGTGAAACCCCGAATTAAATCTTACTGTTGGAGTAATTGTTGATAGCGAGTAAATAAAACCTTTTCTAAGTCATCAAGATTTTCAAATGTTCGATTAGCAAGAGGCTCATTTGTAAGCGGCCAAAGTCGTAACTGCTCACCGCAACAGGGTGGCGGTGAGCAGTTACTGAAATTACCGAGCGCAAACAATTACTAATTTATATCTTTTTAACAAGCAAATAACTGGACATAACACTTGTTTCTCTTCGACTTGTATTAGAAGCCTCATGTTTATATCACAGCGTCCAGAATACAGGAAATGCCCTTTTTTGAACTATGGCACTTACCATTAAGACATTATAATCTTTCCATTGAGTTCTATCCAATGCAATTACTAATTGACACCCGACTTTTAGGTGACGGGCTATACTCACTTGTTTATGGGTTGGGAGCAGAAAAACTACAATAGTCAGAGTCAAGTATTAGGCGTTTTTGAGCTGCCGTTGGAAACAAATTTGGTATGATTGAGGTAACATTTTTAAATGATGGGGCTTCTTAACAATACTGACCCATCTTTTTTTACCATAAATTGGTAACAACCCGGTCAGCTAGGGGTTATGACGGTGGTGTCACCCCGTCAGGTGTATTGGTTGATCTATTTTACACCATAAGCTCAGGAGAGCCAGAAACGTTATATATTTCTGCGTCTCGGACTGATATAAAAAAAGAAAATTAATAGTGTAGGTTTTGTTCATCAACCTAACCTACACTATTAATAATTTGTGTAAGGGGAATGTTTATTCCTAACTCTCATTATTCACGACACGGAAGTTACGGAAATACGGATAACTGTTGTTTTCCTGGGTCCTTCTTCCTCCTTCTTTCCACGTCCCCATTCCTAATTACTAATTCCCAAATGACTCGCTTAGCCACAACAATAGAAGCCATACTTTACCTAAAAGGTCAGCCAGTGTCGATCGCAGAAATTGCCGAGATTGCCAAGTGCGATCGAGCCGAAGCCGAAGACGCCATCATCGAACTCATGTCTGACTCGTCCCACCGCGACAGTGCATTAGAAGTCGTCGAAACCCCCACAGGATACAGCCTGCAACTCAGAGAAGAGTTTGCCAGTTTAATGCAAACTTTAATACCTCCAGAATTAGGTGTGGGAGCTTTGCGGACGCTGGCTGCGATCGCCCTCAAAGGCGGCATCGCTCAGCCAGATTTAGTTAACTTGCGAGGTTCAGGAGCTTACCAACAAGTGCAGGAACTGGTAGAAATGGGTTTCGTCCGCAAACGGCGGCCTGCTGAGGGGCGGTCGTATTGGTTACAAGTTACCGAGAAATTTCATCGGTACTTTCAAGTAGACCAACTGCCAAAACAATTGCAACTTGACTTTCAGGCAAATTTGTACCCAAGCAATGATGAGTAGTTTGAAGTAGAATGTAACCAGCCAGAAATTAAGAATCGCCAAATGGTTTTTCACCCTGACTTTGACACATCCAATGCTCAACAAACCGCAGTCAATCCACTGCTGAAGTACCTCCAACACCAATCCCCGGAGGTGCTAGCCCGCGTCGCCAAGTCCGTCAGCCCCGACATCAGAGAAATTATCTCTCATAACGTTCAAGGACTTGTCGGCGTTTTGCCTTCAGAAAATTTTAACGTCGAAATTACCACCGATCGCGAAAACTTAGCAGGTTTGCTAGCTTCAGCGATGATGACAGGCTATTTTTTGAGGCAAATGGAGCAAAGGATGTACCTAGAAGAAAATTTAGCAAGCACCAGCTCGATTCAACCAAACTCACCCAAAGACAAGTAAAAAAATCAACGGGTTGGGGAAGTCAGAAAGATGAAAGTTGTTCAGAAAAATCCATAATCCTGAATCATGGAGGCACAGGGAATTAAGAAACCGGGCTGTTAACCGGCTATCCCTCGCGCTACACCGCGGCTTTTGGTGAAAAAACCCGGTTACTGCTTCCAGGACTATCAAGCATCAGATTCATCTTCCATCCTCCACCCTTGCAACTAATACCAATTTCAAAAAAGAATGCAACTGTAGATAAGCTCCAAATCCTTATGCAGTAAGTCATTCTTAATTCTTTAATCGAAAATCGAAAATCGAAAATCGTATTACCCACCGGCGGAGCTACCCGATAGGGGAAAAGCACCCGGACGTACTTTAATTTTCTGAACTTGACCCAAACGGTTAATTTCCACTTCGAGTTCTTTGCCCACAACAGTGTTTTCCACCCGTTCTTGCACGTCACCGGGAGTGTTAACCGCAATTCCGTCAACTTTTTGAATGACATCTCCGGGACGCAAGTCGGCTTTTTGAGCGGGGGAATTTTCCACGACTCGCGCCACGGCTACGCCTTGATCGAGGGTAATTTTATTATTATTATCGAGCTGTTTGTTGAGTTCTGCCTTGGTGGCGGGACTCAAGCTGACCATTTGAATGCCGAGATAGGGATGTTCGGCTCTACCTTTGGCGAATAGCTGATCGGAAACTCGTTTGGCGGTTTCGATCGGAATTGCAAATCCCAAGCCTTGAGCATCCGCGCGGATAGCGGTATTGATGCCAATTACTTCGCCTTGGTCATTTAGCAGGGGGCCACCAGAATTGCCGGGGTTGATGGCGGCGTCGGTTTGGATGAAGCGGACTCGCTTGTCGGGGATGCCGACTTGGGAACTCGATCGACCCGTAGCGCTGATAATCCCCACAGTCACGGTATTGTCGAGACCTAAAGGATTGCCGATCGCGATCGCCCACTGTCCCGGTACAATATTGTCCGATCGGCCCAAAGCCACCTGCGGCAGTTCCTTAGCATTAATCTTAACCACGGCAACATCCGTCAGCGGATCGATTCCCTGCACCTTACCCTCAAACTCGCGGCCGTCTTTGAGCGTCACCTTGACAGTATCCGTCCCGGAGACAACGTGAGCATTAGTAACTATGCGGCCGTCAGAAGTGAGAATAAACCCGGAACCCGTACCTCTCTTGACTCGTTCTTCCGGCTGCGGCAAATTTTCCCCAAAAAACCGACGAAACAAAGGATTTTTGAATGCTTCCGGCACTTGATTCGCTACTTTGCTGGATGCGTCAATCCGCACTACAGCCGGGCCGACTTTTTCGGCTGCTTCAGCAATAAAATTGGGATTGCTGCGATCGACCGCCCGATTTTCCAGAACAGGAGGAGACGCATAGGGGGGGATTTGCTGGCGTACTACTGGCAAAACCAATCCGGTTTCCAGATTGTTTGAGCCTTGCAGATAGCGATTTCCCAACCATCCCATACCTCCGCCGATCGACAGCAAAGTCACATAAAGGGTCGCTTGCTTAAAAGATAAACTCATTTAATAACTCCCGCTAAATACCTCATCCCCGCAGACAGGTTCAGAATCAAGCATTTTTGTCTTGGCGACGGGAAGGAAGCGGGGCGGGGCGTACCGCTTCCTCAAGAACATAGCTGTTAACTGGCTGGCGCCCATCGGCATCACAGGCAATTTTGCTGGATTTGCCAAGAGCGAATCAAACTAATAATTCTCATCCTAACTTGGCTTAGCCTGGGATTTACAGTCTGGGGGGTGGCTAGAGGTTGTAAATATGCAGTTTCACAGGATTTTAAAATTGTCAACTGTCCCCAATGAATACTTTTTTCTGTAGATCATGAGGTTTAAACGCTTATTTCCGCTGATTTCTGCATTAATTTGGTCGATCGCACCCGTTGGGAAAACGGCGGCAAATACCGAGATCCCACCTGCAAATCTTCCTTCAGGTATACCTGTAGAAAACCCTGACCCCGCCCGCGATTGCCCGAGTCCGGCTAGGTCTCGGTTGCGTCGCCACACTGTTGCCCAGGGCGAAACCATAGAAAGCATCGCGCGGCAGTACAATGTGATTCCTGCAGCGCTGATCGGGATAAATCCGACGTTGCGGGGCGGTGAAGTATCTGCTGGAAGTGCGATCGTCATTCCTCCGTACAGTGGCATCGAGGTAGAAGTGCCTGCGGGCTGGAATTGGCAAAAACTGGCAGAAGCTTACAAAGTGCCCGCAGATTTGCTATTTGAGGCGAACGGGTGCAGGCCTTTGGGGAAAACGGTGTTTGTGCCTGCGGTGAATAGGTCGATCGGGCCTTCTATCAATCCCGATGCAACGCCATCGGTGCAAGGATTTCCGCTGCCCGCCCCTGCAGTGGAAGCTTTGCGTTACGGGCGGCAATTGCATCCGGCGCGGCGCGAATTTTTTTTCCACAGCGGCGTAGATTTTTTGGCGTCGGAGGGTACGCAGGTTTTGGCTGCGGGCGAGGGGACTGTCGCCTTTGCCGGGCCGCAGGGGGATTACGGGAATTTAGTGGTGGTGAACCATCAAGGGGGGAAGCAAACGCGCTACGCTCATTTGAAAGATATTGGGGTAAAAGTCGGTCAAAAAGTGCAGTCGGGAGAAGTTTTGGGAACTGTGGGGACGACTGGAAAACGCGACATTCCGCCATCTCATTTGCATTTTGAAGTTCGCTACAATTCGGGTTTGGGTTGGGTTGCTGAAGACCCGCTGCTTTATTTGCAAGTTACTGTTAAAAAATAGGATTGGTAGTGTGCTGGGGGGGTGACAACCCGCCCTAAATCCAGAGGGGGGTAAGGATTGATCTGTGGGGTGGTAAAAAAAGATAGGCAGCAGAATTGTTACAGGCTTGCCTATCCAAAAAAATATGTTACCCACATTTTACCAGACTCATTTACAAAAACAAATGATGCAAAACCCGTTTATTTTACTCACAATCTTTTTGAACCTGATAGAATCCGAGAAACAATTGAGGTTAGACAGAAAGAGTGCGAGTATTTCGTTACCGAATTACTACCGAAAGTCTGGCCAAGCAAATTACAAATATTTCTCGATTTACCTCAATTAACGATCGCACTAATCGGGTTCCCATTAATCACTTATTTGTTAACAACTTATTGCCCGATCGCACATTTCTCTCAAATTCGATCGCCCAAAAACCAAAAACCCGATCGCCCATCCACAAAAAACCCGGCGGTTGAAACCCAAAAAACCCGGCGGTTGAAACCGCGTCTACACAGACAAAACCCGACGAAAGCGGGTTGAAGATTTCACCCGATGATTTTCAATCTCCGAATACCCTCTTCGTCCGCTTGGAGTGGACATCGTTTGTGTAGACGCGGTTTCTAACCGCCGGGATTTCAACCGCCGAGAATTTCAAATTAGATCGCCCGAATCGACCCAAAAATCCGATTATCGCCCGCCGCTAACTCCCTCCAATCGCAGGAAATGCACCCGGCCCGATCGATCGCCCGCTAAAACTGTCACTCCATCAGGCAAAATTGCACAGCAAGCAAACCCACCATCTCCACTGAAACTAGCAACCTCATTGCTGCTAAGCAGATCCCAGATTTTCACGGTTTTATCGTCTGAAGCCGAAATTGCGAGTTTGCCGTCGGGGGCGATCGCTACTCCCCATACGGAGTCAGTATGACCGATGAGAATTCTCAGTTCCCTGCCGCTGTTTATGTCCCAGATTTTTAGGGTTCGATCGTTTGAAGCCGAAATCGCTGTATTACCGTCGGGTGCGATCGCTACTCCCCATACCTCGCCAGTATGACCGGTGAGAGTTCTCAGTTCCCTGCCACTGTTTGTGTCCCAGATTTTGAGAGTTTTATCCCGTGAAGCCGAAATTGCTCGCTTGCCGTCTGGTGCGATCGCGACTGCATTTACCGACTCAGTATGACCGGCCATAGTTCTCAATTTCCTGCCATTGTCGATGTCCCAGATTTTTAGGGTGTTATCGTCTGAAGCGGAAATCACTGTCTTGCCGTCTGGTGCGATCGTGACTGCTTTTACCGCGTCAGTATGACCGGTCATAGTTCTCACTTCCTTGCCATTGTCGATGTCCCAGATTTTGAGGGTTTTATCCCAGGAACCGGAAATTGCGCGCTTGCCGTCTGGTGCGATCGCGACTGCAAATACCAAGTTAGTATGACCGATGAGAGCTTTCAGTTCCCTACGGGTGTCTGTGTCCCAGATTTTGAGGGTGTAATCCCTTGAAGCCGAAATCACTGTCTTGCCGTCGGGTGCGATCGCAACTGATAATACCTCCCGAATATTACCAGCGATAGTTCTCAATTCCCTGTCGCTGTCAATGTCCCAGATTTTTAGGGTTCGATCGTTTGAAGCGGAAATTGCTCGCTTGCCGTCGGGTGCGATCGCGACTGCTGTTACCGCATAAGTATGACCGGTGAGAGTTCTCAATTCTCTGCCACTGTCGATGTCCCAGATTTTTATGGTTCTATCCCTTGAAGCCGAAATCGCTCGTTTGCCGTCTGGTGCGATCGCGACGGCAAGTACCACAGCAATATGACCGGTGAGAGTTCTCAATTCCCTGCCACTGTCGATGTCCAAGATTTTCAGGGTTTTATCCCTTGAAGCCGCCGAAATCGCTAGGAGGCCGTCTGGTGCGATCGCAACTGATAATACCGACCTAAAATGACGACGCATGAGAGTTCTGAGTTCAGTGCCGCTGTCGATGTCCCAGATTTTGAGGGTTTTATCCCCGTACCAGATTTTTTTATCGCCTGAAGCCGAAATCGCTCGTTTGCCGTCTGGCGCGATCGCGACTGCTAATACATAACCAGTATGACCGGTGAGAGTTCTGAGTTCTGTGCCACTATCGATGTCCCAGATTTTCAGGGTTTTATCGTCTGAAGCCGAAATCACTCGTTTGCCGTCTGGTGCGATCGCTACTCCCCATACCTCGCCAGTATGACCGATGAGAGTTCTGAGTTCCGTGCCACTGTCGATGTCCCAGATTTTCAGGGTTTTATCCCCTGAAGCCGAAATCACTTGTTTGCCGTCTGGTGCGATCGCGACTGCTTTTACCCCGTCAGTATGACCGGCAAGTGTCTGCAGCGCACCCTCATTTGCCCTTTCCAGATTAGCCTTCAAAGGCCGCAGCCAAGGAGTATTTTTCGACTGCTTTGCTTGTTCTAGCATGGCTTGAATGTCATCAGGAGATGAGATTTTTTCCGTCACTTTTTTGACAGGTTTACGGGGGGAAAATCTAGAAATTAATGGTAAATACTCCCAAAAATACTTAGATTCATCTATAATCATAGTTATTTCATCAGGTAGCAACCTCCCCAACAAATGCCCTGCCAATTGCGTTTTATCCCTCTCCAGAACGTGCGCCGACTTCCGAATCGCCCCTTGAATCAACCGCAAAGTTTCAGTTTGCTCCGGCGATAGCAAAACATCAGAAACTCTCGCCAAATCGTAATCCTCAATTAACGCTTGAACCCCCAACGCATCCAACTTCGCCTCAATAAAATCAAAATCCGTCAACAACTGATGCAGCCTTTCCCCTTGAACGCTTTCCGCCAAATGCCCCGGCAGAGTTTCCAAAGCATAAAGCCGCTTTTTCGGCGACATTTTCCCCAACCTTTCTTTAAACTTACCCATTCCCGTACAAATCCCCCCACAAATTATCAGAAATTGCTGTTTCAATATCCCGCAATGACACCCCAGCTTTCTGCACCACATCCTTACGATGCAGAAATCTTTGGAAACTCGCGTGATAAATACTGTAATCTGGGGGAGTGTCGCTGCTACGGCGCAGAAACTGTTCCCAATCATCCAGAACTTCCTGCAAATCTAAAGCATCTTCCTCAGCAAAATCCGCCAAAATATCGCAGGAAACCGGCTTGCGAGTTTTGGTCAACAAATAAATAACCTTCAACTTCCGGCGGCGCAATTCTCTATCTCTAACCGCCATTTCCATCCGCGCCCAATGCTTCTCATAATATCCTTCCAACTCCCTCGGCAAATCTTGCAAATTCACATCGCTGTACTTGCCGCTGTCGATATCATTCAGCACATAGCGCAGGTACATAAAATTATTCTGGCTTTTTTCCGCCACCGCCGCCACAAACTGTTCGCGCTGCAAATTTTGACGGTTAATCCAATTCTGAATTGACGCGCTGTTCCCCGTGCGTTTTTCAATATAAAGCTTGACATCCGCCAAACTTTCTGCACTGTACTGCATCAAATCAAAAACCTGATGATTTGGCAAAGGCAGAGATTCCGGCCGCTTCGAGACAATAAAATAAACATTATCCGGCAAAGCATCTGGCAAATAGAGGACATTGCTGCCACGCCCATGATCGCTGAGATCGACTTCATCGAGGGCATCCACAACAAAAACTAACTTTTTTCCGCCCAGTTTAGCACTGACTTCCCCCAACAATCGACTGAGAAAATTGCCATCTGTAGTTGCATTTTCTGGCAAGTTTGGGTAATCCATTTTAAAGGCTTGAATTAACTGAGTGCAGGCATTTTCCAGAAATTGCTTTGCCTTAACAGTACCTTGAGATTGCGAGTTAAAATGGACAACACAGCGCCGCTTCATCAGCAGCACTAACTTTGCCATAATTGAACTTTTACCCACACCAGGGTCGGCTTCTAAAACAAAATATCCTTTGGGATTTTTCTGCAAAAATTCGATAATTGCTTCAAAGACAAATCGGCGGCCGGTAAAGTCTTGAGTGCGGTCTGCAATAATCGTTTCGCACTCGTAGGGAAGCGGCAATCGGGGCGCGGAAGTATCAACAAATCGTTCCAGAAAATTCTGAACTTGCGCCAAATCTGATCGGATGCCAATTTCTATGGATTCCAATTTCCCCATCACTTGACAAATCTGCTGCCCAGTCGCCACGGCCTCCAACTTTTGCAGAATTTCCCCATTTTTCAGCCCCAAATCTCTCAGTTCCGCCAAAGCACTTTGGTGCAGATTCAACAGCATCGCCGCAAACTTTTCTCCTCCCTTCGCCGCATCGAGTTTCAGCACTTCGCGGTACGCTTTCGGGAAAGTTGCGTACAGTTTGTCCGCCACAACTTCCACTATTTCCGCATCGAAGGATTTGCCCTGGCTGGCAGCGAATTGGTTGACGAAAGTTGCCCAATCTGCCGTTGTCAATCCGGTAACTCGATCGAACTCCTCGGCATCGGCAGAAAAAATCTTGGTTAACTGGTCTTCTGAAATATTTAAACCCCTTGACAAATCGGCTGTATTCGTGTTAATATCCAGCCAGTATTCAGGAGTTTTCTCGGCTAATTGACTGAGTGCTGTTTCTGGATAAGGCAAATTTTTGGTTTCGGCGATCGCAATTAGGCGATCGGACTTCGCAACCTCTCTCAAAATATAGCCGATCGCCTCACCCGCCGCCTTAATCAAATCGTGATTATCGAGAATCCTGGGATTTTTGCTCAACCGTTCCGTCATCCGATTTCCGAGGTCATTAGCCGCAATATTCCCCGCTATACCACTAGCAATCGCTGCTAAGATAGAAACTCCCCCAACTGCGATCGGGCCGCCGATAATACCCGCTGCTGCTTGAGTTGCCGGATTTGCGATCGCATTTGAAATAACTTGTCCAATAGCCATCACGGCACTGCATCCAATTACCCTAGTTTTAAAATTAGCTAAGTCCCTTAATGGCATAAAATAAATATTCCTCTTTTAAATAGTTGGTAGTAATTATATCTTGCCGGCTGCCGTTTAGTCCGTCACTGCGAATTTTTCAAGTGGATTTAGAGATTGTCGAGCGCGACTAACCCTACGATATAAAGTAAAATATAATTAATTATCTCGAAGTTCTTTTTCTTGCAAAATTTGGGTAGCCCAAACCCGCTCTTCTTCCGATAGAGACGGTACGGGTTCTCGATCGTAATCGATCCGATAATCATAGCCAGCGCGATCGTAAATACCTGCAAATATTTCTGGTAAATTAACAATAGGTTCTACATCTTCCTCGCGCAAGGGAAGCGGAAATATAGGTAGAGAATCGCGGAGATTAAAAGCATAAAGTTCGGCAAACGGACGGCGATTACTGGGACTGACTAAAATCCGATAATCGCTTTGAATAGAATTATTAAGAATGGGCATAGCTTCCCATTTTCGTAGTAAATCGATTTCCACTAAATTGGTTAAGCTACCTAAAATACTCTGGCGTTTTTTGAGATAAGTAATTCTTCCTTCTCCACTACGTTTGTTGACAGGAGAAAGAATTTCAATGGCGGTGACAACTTGTTTCGTTGCCATTTCTCGCACTTCCAAGTAAGTCTGTTTAATTTTTTCAGGAGCAGGCACTTTAACGGTAGTCGGAAGTGTTATACTTACAGTGGCAACTGAACCTGTAGGAATATTCGGGTTATTAGATTGACGCTTAATCGCGACATCGGGGATACCTACTAAAAGGGAGTCGCTGTCACTGTCATTTGGATCGGTAATTTCATAGATGCGTTTGTCGATTGCAACCTCATATTTAGGGCGAATTTGGGGGACTAAGGATGCCGCGATCGCAGAAATTAACCAATGATGAGTTTCCTGCCAGAAATCGGGGTGTTCTAAGTAGGGGTCCATTCCAGGAAAAGGTGAAGGCATAGGACTGTTTTCCGATGTATTGACTTTCAAATCATTTTAGCATTTTTAATTTTGTAGGGTGCGTCGCTTTAAAGCGAGGCAGAGCCTCTGGATATAGGTTCCCAGGCTGGAGTCTGGGAACCAGTTAAAGCTTTAAGAAGAGGCACGATGTTTGTGCCACAGTAATTATTGGAGATGTCTATTTGTAGATGAATTTAATCTATTGTCTAACAGGCATCTTGCCTGTTGATTTTGGGCGGGCAAGATGCCCACCCCACAACAAATTTAATCTACTGTGGAACAGGCATCTTGCCTGTTCATAAAATTATAGACACCCCAAATATCAACTACAAAACAGCAGCAACACTTGCCATCAACAACCCTTGAAACAATTTAACCCCATCAGTTTCGCCCAACATCGGATCGGATGCCCGTTCAGGATGCGGCATCATTCCTAATACATTGCCTTGGCGGTTGCAAATACCGGCAATATTATTTAACGAACCGTTGGGATTGCCAGCATCGTTAATTTTGCCCGCCGGAGTACAGTAGCGAAACAGGACTTGCTTGTGCTCTTCTAGTTCTGCTAAAGTATCGGCATCGGCATAATAGTTTCCTTCGCCGTGGGCGATCGGCAAATCGATGATTTCACCCGTAGTATAAGCGGCAGTCCAACGAGTATTACCGCGTTCGACTTTCAAAGAAGCCCGATCGCAAATAAAATTCAATCCCGCATTCCGCACCAGAGCACCGGGCAACAAACCAGCTTCAGTCAACACCTGAAAACCGTTGCAGATGCCTAATACAAGCTTTCCTTGTTTCGCGTGTTCCGCAGTAGCCCGCATCGCCGGAGAAAAACGGGCGATCGCGCCGCACCGCAAATAATCTCCGTAACTGAAACCACCCGGAATTACAATGACATCAATATCCGAAATATCGGTATCTTCGTGCCAAATCATCCGCGTCGGTTGGTGGAGTAACCCTTGAGTCACCCACACCACATCGCGATCGCAATTTGAACCCGGAAAAACAATAACTCCAAATTTCATAAGCTGAAGGAAGAAGGAAGAGGGAAGTTCGGCAACGGATTATGTAACGGATGTAACGGATGTCAGGAAGAAGGAAGAGGTGTCAACATAAGACTAAAATCTTATGTTTTTCTCCCTTGTATCGAAGTCTTGATCCCCCTAAATCCCCCTTAAGAAGGGGGACTTTGAGTGTTCCGAGTTCCCGCGTGTTTAATAGAGACTTTAAATGCTCTTTTCCCCCCCTGATTAAGGGGGGTTAGGGGGGATCTCCGGGTTTCAAAGCACCCTAGGGACGATCGCATTTATGCCGCCGCTGTCTCCACAGCAACAGGAATTTCAGTCAAATCAAAGCGATAATTTTCAATCACTGGATTGGCCAAAAGTTGGTCGCAAACGCGATCGAGTTGTTCGCGGGCCTCCGACTCACCAGCAGCAGTCAGCGTCAATTCAACGTATTTCCCAATACGCACGCGCTCAACATTGTCGTATCCCATGTGTTGCAAACCAGACTGTACGGCAGTGCCGGCGGGATCTAAAACAGAAGGGCGGAGGGTAACATAGATTTGGGCAAGATATTTCTGAGTCACGGGAATGTTGCGGTAGGTGATGTGAAAGTTAGCCCCATTGTATTCTACAACCGAGCTGCGCGCCGATCGCCATTTGGTTCGCCCAAGTAAGATAGCCTAGAAACAGGGACAGATTTGACTCTAGCAGATTACACAAAAAATTATGAGAACCAACCGCACCCGCAGTCAGGAGCGTATTTTACACTTGCTCAAGCACTTGAATCGATCGCTCTCAGCGCAAGATATCTACTTAGAACTGCGTAACAGCGACCACAGCATGGGGCTAGCAACCGTTTACCGCTCCCTCGACGGTTTAAAGCGAGAGGGGTTCGTTCATGTCAGAACGCTTGCTAGTGGCGAATCTCTCTACGGTGCCGCCCACCAAGACCAACATCACTTAACTTGTCTGGAATGTGGCGCGTCAATTACGATCGACGAATGTCCCGTCCACCACTTAGAAAGCCAACTACAACAATCTCATTCTTTCAAAATTTATTATCACACTTTGGAGTTTTTCGGATTGTGCGATCGATGTACTTTGGCTCAAGAAACTTAGAGAAGTTATTAGTCATGAGTTATCTCAATTCCGGTTGCACTCAGAAATGATAGTTGACTGTTGACTCGGTGTCGAACCGCGCAGGCGGGTTTTGTTTGTGTAGCAACAGATTTCAACCTGTCGTTTTATTAACTCGCTCAAGGATGCAAAAACTCTAAATGGTCTCCTGGAATCGATCGCAATTTTGCAGCCGAGCCTTGCAGTTTTAATCGGCCGCGTTCTAACATGATAATCCAATCGGCCCGATCGATCACTCGCGGTCTGTGACTGATAAAAATCGTCGTTTTCCCGTGCCGGTACATCAACAAATTTTCTAAGACTTCCGCTTCGCTTGCGGGGTCAAGCCCTGCGGTAGATTCGTCTAAAATCAATACGGGCGGGTTGTTGAGAATGGCGCGGGCGATCGCCAATCTCTGTCTTTGTCCGCCAGAAATATTCGCTCCAAACTCCCCTAAAACAGTTTGATATTTATCTGGTAATTGGCTGATAAATTCATCCGCCCCCGCAATTTTGCAGACTTTAACAATCTGTTCAAAGCTGATATCTGGACTGCCCAAACGAAAATTTTCGAGAATCGAACGGCTCCAAAAATGCGCTTCTTGAGGAACCAATACTACCTGCTGTCTGAGACTGTCGAGAGACAAATCCTGTAAGTTGTAACCGCCAATTCTAATATTACCAGATTGCAGGGAATACAGACCCGCAATTACTTTAGCCAGCGTACTTTTTCCGCAGCCAGAATAGCCGATCAAAGCAACTGCTTGACCGCCCGGAAATGTGACAGAAAAATTTTCCAGCAAGTCAAGTCGGCCGGGGTAGTGAAAATTAACACTCTTACAAACAATACCGTCGCGGTCTTGAATAGTTACAAAAGGTTTATTCGTATCGTCTTTAGTTTCCGGTTCAGCATCGATAACTTCCGACAGCCGTTGAGTTGCTGTCTGCACGCGAGTCATCTCATCAGTAAATCCTACTAGCGAATTCACCCAAGTAGTAACGTTTTGATTCATGCTAATAAACGCTAGCAACTGACCTATACTCAATACCTTGTCAATCACCAAACCGCTACCAAGCCACAGCAGAGTAATGCTGCCAGCAGAGGCAACAAAACCAGAAAATATATTGTTTAGAATGCCAATTTGTGTAGTGCGGAAAGTGAGCTTTGCTAAGCGACCGAAGCGGGTTTGAAATTCTTCCCAAAGTTGCTGACCGCTGGTAGTAGTTTTGACAGTCAGCGCGCCTTTAAAAGTTTCTACTAAAACGCCTTGAGTTTCTGCTTCCAGCACAAATAAACTGCGCGTTTTTTGCTGCAATACGGGCAAAAAGACCACTGTAGAGGCAGTCATTAACAGAGCTATAGCTGTAGCTGCTAAAGTCAGTTGTTTACTGTAAAATAACATAAAAATAAAAGAAACTACAGCGATAAAAAATTGACTTGGCAAGCTGATAGCGGCTTGAGAAACTAATTTATTTATTTCTTGGATATCTTGTAATCTACTGACGATTTCGCCACTGCGTCTGGTTTCGTAAAAGCTCAAAGGCAACCGCAGAAATTTGCGCGCAAATTCCATCACCAATCCCAATTCTAAACGCTGGGAAAACTGAGCAATTAAGTTCGACTCTACCAATCCTAAACTGCTGCTAAAAAGGTTCATAACTATAACTGCGATCGCCACACTCGCCAGGAGTTGTCTGTCGCCCCGCACCAGGATGTCGTCGGTGAGCAGTTGAACGAGAAAAGGCGAAGAAATCGACAGCAAACCCAACACCACATTCAGCAAAAATGCTTCCATTAATATCGGGCGATAAATCCCAATCCGGCGCATCCATTTTTGTAAGGAATTGGCGGGCGGTTGGCCCTCTGCGGCTGCAAAAAACCGCTCAGCATCGGGTTCTACTAGCAAGCACAGCCAATCTGTCCAAGCTGCTGCTAATTCTGCTTTAGAAACATAGCGCATACCGACAGCCGGATCGCCGATCGCATATTTGTCGCCCTGCTTTCCGTACAAAACAACCCAGTGATAACCGCTCCAGTGAATAATCATCGGTAGAGGGGCATCATCGAGCTTGTCTAAAATAGCAGCCGCGGCTCGCACGGATCGAGCATTAAAGCCGATCGCCTCAGCACCTTGTTTCAAGCCCAGCAGAGTCGTGCCTTTTTGGCCAGTGCCCGCACATTCTCGCAAGCGGCTAATAGTAAAATTTTGTCCGTAAAATTTCGCGATCGAAGCCAAACAAGCCGCCCCGCAATCTTCTTCGCTCTGCTGGAGAACAACCTGATATTTCTTAAACCTGTTAACTTGTCCGAATAATGGCATTTTGCCGATCAAAGGGATGTTCTTTAACATTTTGCAAAATGAATAATGGTAGAGCATAAAGAAGATTACTCATCACCAACTACCCAATCAGCAAAAAGCACCCATAAAGTTATGGGTGCTTTCTCGATTCCACAGTTATAGATCTGAATTGACTAGCACTAAACTTTAGTAGTAGGCGTAGCGGACTACTCTTCTGTATGAACCGTCGCAATTCCGGCGGTACACGACCCAACTGCGCCGCTGCCGCTGACAATTGTCTCGATTGGCATAATAGTGACCGCCGTTGACGCTAGCTGATTCTTCAGGGGTGAGTTCAGCAAACAGGGAATTGTCCTTTGTTTCTTTCATGATTAGACTCCGTTTAACTTAATAAAATTGAAGGGAAACTAGAAATATTATTGAATTTCTAGATTCTCGTGTAAATACTGAGTAATACTTCTTGTAGTCCTGTACGACATCCGGAATACTACGGATAAATTTTCAAAATTTACTTTATCGCACAACTTGACTCAGCTATCTAAACCACTAGGGTTTTGTAAGGGAGAGCGCGCCTCGGATCGTACAGATAAAGCTGGCTAGGCTGCGGCAGGAAAAACAGCATAGTGAGACCCTCGCGGCTGCTGTTATCCGTCTCGCTGTTGCTTTTAGCACCGCTAACACTGCTGGTAATGCTGCCACCGTTGACAGTAGCAGATTCTCCATCGGTTACTTCGATGAAGAGTGAACCTTGTTGATTTTCTGGCATAAATAACTCCTATTAATACCTATGTACTTACTTACTACCTACGCATACAGGAAAAACCCGGTAACAGCGCCAAAAGTCATGGCGGAAACGCCGTATTTTCATGACAGTCGCCCGCTGGCTTCACTCCTCTTGATATTTGGGGAAGTTTATGGGTGGGAACGGCAAAGCTGTGCGGATTTTTACCTTTACCCTGTGAATTTTGATTTAGACTTCTAAACTTATGCTTGGTTTCCGGAAAGCTGATCATAAAAGTGACAAAACAAATCAGCGATCTCTCCCTCCCCCCCAACTCAAAACTCCAAACTCCAAACTATCCCTCTCTCCCCCTTGCCGCCATGTCTCTCACTCCCGAAGCCACACCCACTGAAACCTTTGATAACGACCAGTTTTTGCCCCCTGTCAGCCGCTGGACGACTTTGGGGGGCATTTTGATGGTGGCGACCTTTGGCGGGGCGATCGCCCTCGCTAGCGTCACCAAATACAGCGCTACAGTCAAAGCAGATGCGATCGTCCGTCCAGCCGGAGAAGTGCGCGTCGTGCAAGCAGCCACCGAAGGAACCGTCGAAAGCATTGCTGTCAGAGAGAATCAGACAGTAAAAGAAGGAGATGCGATCGCAGTTATAGACGCTTCGCGTTTGGGCGCTCAAAAAAAACAGTTACAAGAAATAATTAATCAGTCTCAACCAGCAGCACAGCAAATTAACCAGCAACTGCGCGACTTAGAAAATCAAATTTTGGCCAGCGCCCAATTTAAAAGCATCCACAGTGAAAGTTCCGCCCAACAGGAATTAATCGAATCCGCTTTAATAAAATTCGCCACATCGCTGCCGGATGTCGCCGAGAGGCTGGGCCGAAGTCGGCGGGTTTTGCTCGTCAAGCGATCGTCCCTTCAACAACAATTAATTCAAGCTAAAAAAGAACTAAATCAAATTGAGTTAAAACTAGAAAATAGCGTGATCCGCACGCCCACGGATGGTACAATTCTCAGATTGGAAGTACGAAATACTGGTCAAACCGTACAAGCCGGCAGTGCGATCGCCCAAATCGTCCCCAGCGACGTACCCCTGGTAGTCAAAGCCAAGGTGACATCCCAAGACATCGCCCGCATCCAAATCGGCCAACCCGTACAGATCAGGATTTCGGCTTTGCCTTTCCCCGATTACGGCACATTAAAAGGAACCGTCAGCGAAATCGCCCCAGATGCGATCGCCCCTCAAAATCCCACTAATAATTTAGGTACAGCTTATTACGAAGTGGCAATTAAGCCCGAACAAACTTATTTAACAAAACTCAAATCCGCCAACGACCAATTCTTCGGAAACTCCCAGGCTAATGTCCCCCGCCAGTATTCAATTCAATCGGGAATGGAAGGCCGAGCCGATATTATTACGGGCGAAGAAACTGTTCTGACATTTATTTTGCGGAAAGCAAGGTTGCTGACAGATTGGTAATTAGTCAGTTGTCAGTTGTCAGTTGTCAGTCGTCAGTTGTTAGTTGTTAGTTGTCAACAGTCAACTCAACAGTCAGCAGTCAGCAGTCAACCGCCAGAAAATTAGAGGCTCTGAAATTGAAATAACGTGTCAATATAGAAATGTGAGTTTAATTCTATTCTTTCCTCATGGGCAAACAGCGCGTTCTTTCTGGAGTTCAGCCAACAGGCAATCTTCACCTCGGCAATTATCTCGGTGCCATTCGCAACTGGGTAGAAGGTCAAAGTCAGTACGAAAATTATTTCTGCGTAGTCGATTTGCACGCAATTACCGCACCGCACAATCCAGCAACTCTAGCCTCCGACACTTACACGATCGCAGCGCTCTATTTAGCTTGCGGCATCGATTTAGAATATTCTACTATTTTCGTGCAATCCCACGTATCGGCGCACACAGAACTAGCATGGCTGCTCAACTGTATTACGCCGATTAACTGGCTCGAAGATATGATTCAGTTTAAAGAAAAAGCAGTTAAACAAGGTGAAAATGTCAACGCCGGTTTGCTAAATTATCCCGTGTTAATGGCAGCAGACATTTTGCTTTACGATGCCGACAAAGTGCCAGTGGGAGAAGACCAAAAACAGCATTTGGAACTCACCCGCGATATTGTGATCAGATTAAATCACCAATTCGGCACACCCGAAAAGCCAGTATTGAAACTTCCCGAACCGTTAATTCGGACTGACGGTGCGAGGGTAATGAGTTTGACAGATGGCACGCGCAAAATGTCGAAATCTGACCCTTCCGAACAAAGTCGAATTAATTTATTGGATTCGCCAGATGCGATCGCCAAAAAAATTAAGCGCTGCAAAACAGATGCCGTGCGGGGTTTGACATTTGACGACCCCGATCGCCCCGAAGCTAGAAATTTGCTGACACTTTATCTCCTGCTTTCCGGAAAATCTAAGGAAGAAGTAGCAGCGGAGTGTGAAAACATGGGTTGGGGAGATTTTAAACCCTTGCTGACAGAGACGACAATTAATGCCCTCAAACCAATTCAGGATAAATACAAGGAAATAATGGACGATCCGGGATATTTAGAGTCTGTACTACGTCGCGGAAGAGAACAAGCAGAAGCTATTGCTAATCAAACTCTAACTAAGGTGAAGACAGCTTTCGGTTATTCTCTGCCTAATTAGTCTTCCTTCTTCCTTCTTTTTACTCTGAACAAATCATGCAAAGCGTAGCCGAAGGGAAGTAAGTCGAAGGGTTTTGTTCCTTCACCCTCAGAAGGAACCCTCGATAATTAATCCGTGTATCCGTGTCAAAATCAGTGTCGTGCCTTCTTCCTTGGAATAACTATGAACCGTTTTCGCACAGCCTGCACCACCCCCGGAGAATTTATAATTACCGCCGAAGTTGCCCCGCCAAAAGGCGGCGATATAACTCATACAATTCAAATGGCTGAACGCCTCAAAAACAGAGTTCACGCCATTAATGTCACAGACGGGAGTCGCGCAGTGCTGCGAATGTGTCCCCTAGCAGTTTCGGCGATTTTAGTGCAGCACGGAATTGAGCCAATTTGTCAAGTTGCTTGTCGCGATCGCAATCAAATTGGCCTGCAAGCCGATCTCATGGGAGCCCACGCTTTAGGCATTCGCAATGTATTAGCACTTACAGGTGATCCCGTCAAAGCGGGCGACCATCCTAAAGCAAAAAGTGTATTCGACTTTGAATCAGTACGACTGTTACAAGTCATTCAAAAAATGAATGGCGGCAAAGACTGGAATGACAAACCTTTAACAGACGGATTTACCGATTTATTTGTCGGTGCTGCCGTCGATCCGCAATGCCCCAGTTGGTCTGGTTTGCAAAGTCGATTTGAGAAAAAAGTAGAGGCTGGAGCACAGTTTTTTCAGAGTCAATTAATTACAGATTTTGAAGTTTTGGATAAGTTTATGCACCACGTTGCTGTGGGCTGCAACAAGCCAGTTTTAGCAGGAATATTTTTGTTTAAATCAGCTAAAAATGCTGAATTTATTAAAAAATACGTGCCGGGAGTTCACATCCCACAAGAGACGATCGATCGTTTAGCAAAATCTCCAGAACCCTTGCAGGAAGGCATAAAAATTGCTGCCGAACAAGTCAAGCTAGCGCGGCAGATTTGTCAAGGAGTTCACATGATGGCCGTCAAACGAGAAGATTTAATTCCTCAAATTTTGGATTTGGCAGGAATCGAGCCACTGAGCTAAAATTGAACCGTAGGCGCGGGTTTTACCGATAATAATTGCCTAAAACCCACTATCTCGTAAACCCGCCCTCCCCGCTACCATTTTGAACATCAATAAAACAATCATGGTTCAAACTGTAGACAATTCAACAGCTTCTCCCGCAATCGAACAACGTTTCACTTGGCGCGGTTTGACATGGCATCAATTCAAGGCCATTCAAGCTGGCTTTGAAGACGTGGCGAATATACGCTTATTTTATTGTGATGGAGTTTTAGAAATTGTGGGTACTGGAAGGTTGCATGAAGCGATTAGGTGTTTGATGGGTTTGCTAATGGGACAGTATTTTCTGCAAAGAAGAATTGTATTTTTTCCCAGCGGTACTTATAGTCAGATTGTCGAAGAGCAAGTGGAGTATCAGGCAGATTTGTCTTATTGTTTCGGAACTATTAAAGATGTGCCAGATTTATGTATTGAGATTGTTATCACTAGCGGTAGTCCGATTAAACTTCAGAAATACCGACTGATGGGAGTCCCGGAAGTCTGGTTTTGGGAAGATGGCACTCTAGAGCTTTACCATCTGCGAGAGGAAGGTTACGATCGCATTACTAGCAGTGAAATACTGCCTGAGTTAGACTTATCTTTGCTCAAACGCTGCATTTTGTTTGCTTCGCCTTTGGATGCGCTTGAGGAATTTTCTAGAGGAATGGGCGATCGGGAAAATTGATCAATAAACTACTTTTGAAATAGCTCGATCGACTAAACGGTTATTAAATAGGAGCAACTGGCAATGACTAACTCAGAAATACTTAATTCTGATACCATTAAAACACTAAATACTAGCATATCAGAAGTTACAGTTTATACCGATCGCGCTTTGGTGACGCGCCGCGGTACGGTATCTCTGACGGGAAACGAGCGAGAATTGGCGATCGCCTCTGTACCCGCAACCCTCGAAACAGAGTCAGTCAGGGCCACGGGTGCGGGTACAGTTGCAGTGCGATTGCTGGGAGTGCGAACCGAAACAGTATTTAGCAGCGAACCAGTGGGCGATCGCAACGCCGAATTAACCCAACAAATTCAGGAGTTACAAACCCAAAGACGGGGAATTAACGACAAAATAACCGCCCGAAAAATTCAGCTCAAATTTGTGGAAGGTTTGAGCGAAAAAAGCGTCGGTTTCTTTTCCAGCAGCATCGCCAAACAGCAGGTAGGTTTAAACGAAACTGGCGAATTGCTCAACTTTTTAGGAACTAATTACCTAAAATATGTAAGTGCGATCGCCCAACACGAAAGACAACAGCAAGAATTAGACAATCAAATAGAAGCTTTACGGCAGCAGTTGTGGCAAGTACAAAGTCCCGATTCCCAGCAAAGTTTTAACATCATTGTCGCCGTCGAACCAAGTGGCAGCGGCAATTTTGAACTAGAAGTTTCCTATGTAGTAAGGCGAGCAAATTGGACTCCCCTTTACGACTTGCGAGTAAACACTACCAAAAACCAAATTAATCTCAATTACTTAGCCGAAGTCAATCAAAATACAGGCGAAGATTGGACGGGAGTAGCGCTGAATTTATCTACAGCAAAACCCGGATTGGGAACTTTGCCCCCAAAACTACAACCCTGGTTTATCGATATTGTTCACCCAAAATCAGCTCGATCCCGACAAATTTTGATGAAACCCACCCGACCGACTGCGGGAGTAGAAATGGAAAGAGACTATATGGAATTAGAGATGGAAACCGAGGTACAATTTGCAATGATGGCTGGGGAGGGTGCTGCTGCCGCACCCGAATCCATAGCAGCTCAAACCGCTACAGCAAAAGTATCCAGAGAAGGCGGCACTGTCTCATTTCAAGTAGGCGGAAATACCAACATTCCCAGCGACGGCACGCCGCACAAAGTCACTATTTTCAGCGAAAATTATCCCTTTAAACCTGAATATATAGCCGTCCCGCGATTAGTCAGTTTTGCCTATTTGCAAGCAGTTGTTATGAATCCGCTGACAGGCGCAACTCTGCTTCCCGGTAAAGCAAATATCTTTCGCGACAACACTTTTGTCGGCAGTGTGCAGTTAGAAAATGTTTCTCCTGGGCAAGAATATAAACTGAATTTAGGAATAGATGAAGGGTTGAAAATAGAACGGGAATTAGTGGAAAGACAAGTAGATAAAAAACTGATCGGCCAGCAGCGGCGCATGAGTTACGCTTATCGCTTAAATGTGACTAACTTGCAGCAGGTGCAGGTACACCTGACACTAAAAGAGCAATTGCCAGTCAGTCGCAATGAACAAATTAAAGTACGATCGACTCTCACTAATCCGAAGATAGTAGCAGGTGAAATGGGACTTCTAGAATGGATAATGTCTCTGCCGCCGCAAGCAAAGCAAGAGTTATATTACCAGTTTGTGGTCGAACATCCTCCCGAGTTAACAGTCACGGGTTTAGATATTTAATATTAAGTCGATAAAAACCTGTTTGTAGTCAGGACTTTAGTCCTGATTCGTCACCAGGTATGAGGACTGAAGCCCCTAGAAACTATCAAATCTAGCGGTAGTTTGTAAACTGCAAAGCCACCGGATAATCTTCTTGCTTCAAGCGTTGAATCACCAACTGTAAATCATCCTTATCCTTAGCCGAAACGCGCACTGCATCACCTTGAATCGAGCCTTGAATCTTTTTAAACTCATCTCGAATTAATTTAGTGATTTTCTTGGCAATTTCCTGGTCAATCCCTTTTTTTAGTTTGATTTCTTGGCGTACTCTAGTACCACTAGCAGCTTCAATTTTCCCATAATCAAAAATTTTCAAAGACAAATTGCGCTTGGCGGCTTTTGTTTGCAAAACAGTGTGAATTGCATCGAGAGTAAATTCGCTGTCCGTATTGATAGTAATGGATTCTGCGCCCAATTCCACGGTAGTTTTGGTATCTTTCAAGTCGTAGCGGCTTTTAATTTCTCGCTCTGTTTGGTCAACAGCGTTAACTAATTCTTGCCGATCGAAATCGCTGACAATATCAAATGAATAACTAGCAGCCATAAATTAGTAATTGGTAATGGGTAATTGGTAGTGGTAATTAGTCATTAATTAAGCGTCTCTTAACTAATGACTAATGACTCCTGACTACTGACCGCTGACTAATAATAAGAATTAGCCATTAACAGCCATTAAACTGAAATAGAATAAACTAGCTGTGCAAGAAGAACTAATCGCAAACATGAGCGATCGCCCCAGCGGCACATTCAGAATATAGAAAACCGAAAACAACAACCGGGCGATCGTAAAAGCGATCGCAGCCCAACCTGCCGGTTCCGAATCTACCCCCGTCACAAAAGCCATCAAAGCCGCCGCTGAAAACAGCATAAACGTCTCAAACGAATTTTGGTGAGCCCAAGTTGCCCGCTGAGCGTAAGCAGGCAACTTATCAAACATAGCGCGGGGGGCTGCTTGGTCATAGCCTAGCTGCAAGCGGGCGAACGCAACCACCAAAAACGGTGCGTAAACCAGCGCAGCAGCAGCAGCAATACAATCAAGCAGAATAACCGACACAGGCAATCCCAACAGCATCATCCGCCTCGCAGTTCAATCAAAATAGAACAAAGTAACTACCTTGCGCTGTTCCTCCGCATCCTGGCAAGTTTTCAGCAAAGTGTGGCTTTCGTGAAAAGCAAAACAGATCAGTTGCTGACAGCGAGAAATAATCTCCTGATTGCACATAGCGCTTGCTTCCGGGAGAGACAAGCTGTCATTTTTGGGATTTTCTACCAAATGTATCACTTGTTCGAGTTGGTCGCGAGACTCCCGCGGCTGGCGGCTCATGCTTTGTGGCAAAATCACCGTCAGCAGATTAGGATCTGCTCGCATTGCCCCTCGAATTGCGGCTGAATTGGTGCCTGTAGCGCCTGAAGTGATGAGCTGATTGCCTCCCAGAACTATGGCGTAGCTCAGCATCTCAATTAGCTGCTGGTGGGTAATAGGAACGTGGCGAGAACCCAAAAGAGCAATCCGCTTGGAGCCGGTTTGCTGGATCGCCGCAAGTTCTTGTAAAAAATCATCTACTCTGGGTAGCTCAATTGATTGACTCAAAGAATTTATTAAATTAAATAAAACTACGTTGTGGATTTTAGCAGACTCACTAGCCATTGCCGCCAAAAAGAAGTTAAGAATTGCTGATTTACCAGATCAGACTAGAGGAGCGGCAGATTTGAGGAAGCCAGAAGGCAGAATGTCTCAAGACATTGGGCAGCCGGAGTTCAAGGTAGAATTCAAGAAAAATTGAGAATTTAAGAATTTTAGCTTTTTATTTATTTAAACAAAAAATTCTCTCTGCCGAATACCTTCTTCCCTCAGCTCCGGCTCTCTTATTAATGGACTCGATCGCTCAGGCCCAAGGATGCCATCATGCCATCAAGGTCAAAATGTTCTGCCATTAGCTGAGTAACGCATTCCACCTTGATCGGTTCGTGCAGGCGCACGCTGCCAAAGGTGCTGTCGATAATTTCCACCGTGGTTAAGGTATCCAAATCAACAGACAAAACCGGAATTTCCATTTCTTCTGCCCTGCCAATCACCAGGGGAGAAGGAGGCAAGTGGCCTGTCAAAATTAAGCACTGAGTCGAGCTTTCCAGAGCCGCTAGCTGAATGTCCGTGCGATCGCCCCCCGTCACCACCGCCATATTTCTCGCTTTGCGGAAATACTTCAGAGCAGAACTAACATTCATCGCGCCAATTGTCAAGGTTTCCACCATCAAGTCCAAACGGTCTTTACGGCAGAGCACATCAGCTTTCAATTGGTGCACCAATTCTTTGACGCTGACACTTCGCAGCAAAGCACTTCTCGGCAGCATTCCCAAAACTGGAATACCCGCAGCCTCCAGAAAAGGCCGCACAGTCGCCGTTACGGATTCGAGTTTGTCCGAGGGAACGTCATTGAGTACCACGCCCAGCAACCGCGAACCCAAACGCTGTTTAGCCGACAGCAAATCGTCTACATACAGATCGATCGGGCGGGCTACCAACAGCACAGAGGCATCAACTGCCTCAGCGACTTGAGCCAAAGACAAGTCAAACAGACTACCTTCCTCCAAATTAGCTGGGCCTTCTAACAGCACCAAGTCTCCGCTGGGAGCTTGCAAATATTGTGCTAAAGACTGGCGGTAATCTGTCTTGTCTTCTCCCCGCAAACGCTTGTGAACCGTCTCTTCATCCAAATACAGCAGTGTTGACGGCATCTGACTTTCAGAGAGCTTCAGCGTCTCTACCGCGAACCGCACGTCTTCCTCCTCGATCCCAGCTCCTGGCGAGCTGAAACAGGTTCCCAGAGGTTTGCCGTAGGCGACGGCCAGCCCCTTGTCCCGGAGTCCGAGTGCCATCCCCAAGGCGATGGCAGACTTGCCACTGTAAGCTTTTGTGGAACCGATCAGCAAATATTTAGTCAATTTGGGTACGCCTTCAATCCTCAATTTGCACCTGTCTATTTCAATAAATTTAGTTTTTCAACAGTATTTCTGAACTGCGACTCAATTTAGCAATACTATATTATACTCGATTTTGTCGCTTTTGCGCCGATAATTTTTTTGATTGAAACTTTTATTTACCTGTTGGCAACCCTTTTCTTCGCCTTTTTTTTCACATTGTTTGTGAAAGTTGGGGTTTTATTATATTTTTTATACGCCGCTTTTGACAATTATTTATATACCGTAATTGCTTTAATAACCGTTTTTTGGGGTGACATTTTTCCTAAAAGATTATTGCTTAGTTTAGACCTGGCAATCGAGCAGTTAACAAGAAAAATAACACAGTATAAATATTGATAAAAAATTTTATCCCGGCAAAATGCTTGTCAGGAAAATTAACGGCATATTTCTATTGATAAAGAACAGGTATTCCGTAGGGAGAAAGCACGGTCTGTGTCCTAATCAGTTTTGCATACCATTAAAAATGGATATGTATTATTAGTTATGAATTATTAGGGCGATCGCCCGCGTTCCAACTGATCGGTGGCACTGCGAGCAATAAGCTGCTTAGGATCGGGCTTCTAGCTTCTAAACACATAAATTGTCTGGCGGTTTGGGCTGGCATTTCGGCAGCCCAAAGGCTGATTGCGATGCTAGCCCGATCGCAGTTCAATGGCTGTAGATTGATTTTCCTTGGGCGGATCTACAGCGCTTTCCTCTCAGCTACCGAGTCGCAAAATTTGAACGAAATCGGACGGCGCGAGCGCACTGGCTGGCACCCCATTCAAAACTGCCAAGAGTTCCCCAGAGTTAGAAATTCTTATGAAAGTTGTGGGACGGGCCTCTGGCCCGTTTGTGCCTTGGCTAATGCTCAGTTGAGTGAAGGTCAAACCCCCCGCTAAACTCAGCAAATCTTCCCCTTTCCTGAAGTCGGATATTACATCACTTCCTTGTGCGGGTGTCAAGACAAATAAGTCACGTCCACTGCCACCGAGCAAAGTATCGCTGCCCTCATCGCCAATCAGCACGTCGTCGCCAGCGCCGCCGACCAAGCTGTCACTGTCTTTGCCTCCCAAAATCGTATCGTTGCCAGCATCACCGTTGATAGTATCGGTGCCTTCATTGCCGAACAGCAGGTCATTGCCAGCACCGCCACACACTTGGTCTTGACCGCCAGCTACGCCGACAGGCAGGGGGCTGCCAATATCCCCAAACACCGTGTCATCCCCGTCGCCGGCACAGATAGAGTCATTGCCTTGGTCGCCGAACAGCAAGTCGCTGCCCGAGTCACCTAAAACTACATCGTTGCCCTTGCCACCGCGCGCAGTATCGTTGCCGTCACCGCCAGAAAGGGTATCAGAGGCATCCTGAGCGCACAGGCTGTCGTTTCCTTTGGCACCCAATAACAAGTCGTTCCCGGCGCTATCGCGGTCAGATTCGCTGTTGATGCCACCGTAGAGGCTGTCGTTTCCCTCCTCGCCCACAACAGTGTCAGAACCCCGTCCGCCCCAGATCAGGTCGTTATCTTTGCCACCGAAACCAGCGTCGTTGCCCTGACCGCCGAAAATGGTGTCGTAGCCGGCTTGACCGTTAAGGTAGTCGTCGCCGGGCCCGCCCAACAGCAAGTCGCGATCGACCTGCGCCCCAACAGGAATGTTGCTGATCAATCCGCCAAATAGGTTGTCGTTGCCTGCCAAGCCGACAAGAACATCGTCTCCAGCCAAACCGTTAATGCCGTCACCGCCACTGGTGCCAGCGAGGATATCGTTTGTATCCGTACCAGCCAGGTTGTTTTGAACAAGATTGAAACCGTGAAGAGGACTGATCTGCGGTAAGGTAATTTGCGCGCAAATGCAATCTGGATCTTCAGTTGGCGGCAGGGTTGGGACGGGAGTTGGTTCCGGGATTGGGGTTGGGGCTGGAGTTGGTGCTGGTGTCGGCGCTGGAGTTGGTGCTGGTGTCGGCGCTGATGTCGCCGCTGGTGTCGGCGTCGGCGGCACGATAATTGTGGGCGAAAAATTGATGACTGGTGCAGGTGTCGGCGGTGGTGTCGGCGTCGGCGGCACGATAATTGTGGGCGAAAAGTTAATGACTGGTGTCGGTGTCGGCGGGGCGATGTCGTTGTCGGCGATGGTGACAGTAACTGGTGCGATCGCCACTGGCAAGTATTCGGCAGCGCTGCCGGAGGCCACGCTGTGATTGATCGTGTCGCTGTGGCTTCCTTCTACAACAGTGTCGTCGGTTGCTGTCACCGTTACTGTTTGCGGTGCATTCCAGTTAGCCGGAGTGAAAACTATCGGCGCGATCGCATTTATTTGACTGCCCGCAGCTACATTGACGGTAACGTTAGCTGTCGGCGCTTTGGTAAGGACAATGCTGTAGCTGCCTGCTGCAGAGCCTTCTGCTGCATTGGTGCTGTTAGGAGTGACGGCAATGCCGGGGGAGTCGTTGTCGATAATCAACACATCAACTTTGGGGATGCCGATATTGTTGTAAGCCAGATCCGTGCTGCTAGCGCTGGCTGCGATCGTGCTCAGGTGCGTTCCTTCTACGGCGGAGTCATCGGTTGCTTTGACAGTGGCGGTTTGAGGCAGGTTCCAGTTGTCAGAGGTGAAGGTGAAGGAGGTGAGCGCTTCTATTTGACTGTCTGTGGCGAAACTGACGGTAACGTCGCTTGAAGGCTGCCCCGTTAATACCGCGCTGTAACTGCCATTTGCACCGCCTTCTGCTGCATAGGTAGTTGTGGGAGAAATTTTTACCCCTGCTGTCGAGGTAGCTGTGTCGTTGTCGGCGATGGTGACAGTAACTGGTGCGATCGCCACTGGCAAGTATTCGGCAGCGCTGCCGGAGGCCACG